>CAIYUV010000271.1 GCA_903929475.1 uncultured Spartobacteria bacterium | reverse complement strand
TTGGGAACACAATATCTCGCCGGACGGAAGCAGCGAGTGGACTCCGGTCATGGAACTGAAGGCCGATAATTTTGGCAACACGTTCCTGAAAATCAATGGACAGAGAGTTCTAACCACCCGCGACCTGCCTGCGTTTGGTTTACAGATCACTCGTCCTCCTCGCATGCCGATGGATCGATGAAATCGGCCGTGCTATGCAGGCGCTATGCAGGCTCGAAATCGAATACCTCAATGGACGTAAAAATCCTCTGGAACCATCTATCCATAAGCCTCCGCAGATATTACGGGGGGTGGTACTCGGGGCGGGACTTGAACCCGCACGGCTTGCGCCACACGCCCCTCAAACGTGCGTGTCTGCCAATTTCACCACCCGAGCATTTGGGTTGGGGGCGGGGTAATTAGCAGGCGCAGGGCGGGGCGCAAGCGAGTTTTCCGCATTGGGACGAAAAAAGTTCCGCCGATGCGGGGCGCATTACTTTTTCCCGACGGGCGCGATGACGATGCGGAAACCGAAGGCGTCGCTGAGTGCGTCGGGATTTGCCTTGATGCGCGCCGATGAGAGGAGGCTGAGGGGGAGGACGCCGTTGAACCACGACGAGCCGCGCAGGGTGCGTTCGGCGGTGCCTTTCGCCCATGGGTCGCGGCACCATTGCCAGACGTTGCCGGCCATGTCGAAAAGGCCCGCTGCGTTTGGCAAGAAACTGCCGACGGGGGATGTGTTGACGAAGCTGTCGCGGTAGCCGGGGATGGCGGTGGGCCCGCGGGTTTCTTCGCCTGCGAAATTGCCCGCGCCGGGCGGCGGCGGCCACTGTGTGCCCCACGGGTAGGCTTCGAGATTGGAAAGGTCGCGCTCGGCGGGTTGCGAGCCTTTTTCGCCGGGTAATGCGACGGCGCGGCTCCATTCGATGTCGGAGGGGAGACGGTATTCGCTGTCGGCGGGCAGTCGTTTTTCAGCGCGCTCTTTTGTCGTGAGCCATTTGCAAAATTCCCCGGCGTCCTGCCACGAGACGCACACCACGGGATGATCGGGCGTTTGTGCAAAGCCGGGCTTCTGCCACGGTGCTCCGTTCTCGCCGCCGGTGGCGTGCCAGTATGCGGCGTAGTCGCGGACGCGCACGGGCCAGATGCAGAACTCGACGTCGCCGACTTTCACAAAGCGCATCCCGAGTGAATTGATGGTGCTGAACTTCGCCAGCTCGGGATCGGGCGGCGGCGTTTGCGGCGCGGGCGCGAGTTTCGCGGGTGCAGCTTTTGGCGTCCGGCCTTTTCCTTTCGGCGCGGGACTGGGTGACTTCTTCGATGTGCCCTTCGTGCCGGCGGGCGTTTTTTTCGCCGGGGTCGGCGTCGGCTTTGGCGCGGCTTGCGCGGCAAAAACAAAAGCCCCCGCCAGCGCGGCAGCGAGCCGGCGCATGGCGGAGGCTTTGCAAATTCGCATCGGTCTTTACTTCAGCGCGGGGAGTTCGCGGATTTTGATGTTCTTAAACGCAACCTCGTTGCCGTGATCCTGGAAGCAGATGTGTCCCTTTTCTGCCTTTCCGAATTCGGGCATCTTGGCGAACTTCGACTTGGAGACCTTTTCGTTCCAGTCCGCCGAGCCGATTTCGTATTCCACATACTTCGTTCCGTTCATCGTGTGCTCGCACTTGTAGGTGCCGGTCGCGGTCTTCTGGCATTTGAGGACGAAATGATTCCACTCACCCACGGGCTTCGTGGTGTCCACGCTCGCGGGGTAAAGTGCATACATCCAGCCGGCTTTTTGCGGTTCGTGTTGCTCGGCGTTGTCGAGCACCTGCGCCTCGGGGCCGGAGCTGTAGCTCGGTCCGTTGCCCTCGGTGACTTTGAACATGATGCCGCTGTTGCCGTTCTTGCTGATGCGCCAGTCAATCTGCAGCTCGAAGCTCTCGTATTTTTCCTTCGTGATGATGTCGCCGCCCTTGCCCTTGCGGACAATCGAGCCGTCCTCGGCCACCCAGCCGTCGGGCAGCTTGTCCTTTTTGTAGCCACGGAAATTGGCGGCGGCGTCCTTGCCGTCAAACAGCAGTTGGAAGCCGGCGGTTTTTTCATCGGCGGTGAGTTCGTTGTCCGCCGCGTGAGCGGCGAATGTGAGCGCGAGTAGTGCGAGTAGGGTTTTCATGCGGAGCGCGGTGTAGCAGCCGCGCGTGACAGTGCAAATAATGAATGTGGGGCAAAGCACCGCTTGACCGCGCCGCGCCGTGGGGTGTGATGTGCGGCATCGCTCCTCACCATCAAGTCCGCGCCATGATACTTCGCACTCTCTTTTTCCTAATCGCCGCCCTGCTCTGCCAACTGCACGCACAGACGCCGCCTGCTCCAACAAAGGAAATCACCGACCTGCTGGCGAAGGCCGAGGCGGGACAGGCAGATGCTCAGACAATCGCCGGTGTGCTTTATGAAATCGGACGCGGTGTGGCAAAAGACGAAGCGCAGGCTGCGAAGTGGTATCGCAAGGCCGCAGACCAGGGAGTGGCCGAGGCACAGTTCAACCTCGCTCTTTTGTATAAAAGCGGACGCGGGCTGCCGAAGGATTTGACCGAGGCTTCCAATTGGATGCGCAAGTCCGCCGACCAAGGAAATGCAAAGGCGCAATTCAACCTCGGCGTGATGTATGAGAAGGGCGAGGGCCTGCCGAAGAATGATGTGGAGGCGATTCGGTGGTTCACCGCCGCCGCCGAGCAGGGCGACGCCACGGCGCAGGTCAACCTTGGCTTCATGTATGCAAACGGCCAGGGCGTGAAGCGCAACGATGTCGAGGCTTACAAATGGTGGCTCATCGCCGCCGCGCAGGGACAGCAGGACGCGAAGAAAAACTGCGAGATTCTCGAACGCAATTTGAAGTCCACCCAGATGCTTGGCGCGAGGCTCGCAGCGCAAAATTTCCGTCCCCAGAAAACCCAGCCGCCAGCCAGACCGGCTCCTCCGAAGTAGAGCAGTTACAGCTCCGTGTGCTCAAGCATGAGGTGGAGAATGAAACCGTAGATTTCGATCTGGAAAAGCGCGTAGGATTTTTCCGCGTCGCTGACTTTTGTCCGGCCCTCCATGTCATCCTCGGTGACATCATGTAGTGCGCCGAGGGCGAGGCGAGCCTGGTTGAGTGTGTGCATCCATGCACGGGTGTGTTCGGTGGGGAAAGTGAGTGTGAATGATTCGTCCTCCTCCCGCATCTCCGCGAGGTCTTTGGACACGACATCCATGTGCGTCTGAAAAAGCTCGCTCAAGCCCGGCACCACGTGCTCACGCCAGTCTTCATCGGCGTCCTCATCCACGCCGTCCGTGGGCGCGGGATAAATTCGCGCGATGACCTTGTCTTCGCACGACGAAGCGCAGATCGGAATTTGGCGCAGCGCATCCGCGATGAATTCATCAATCTCGGAGAAAATGATGTGCTCCGGTGTCCATTCGATTTTCATCGGCTTTTTTCGATGGTTGCTTGCAGGAGGAAGCCGTGAAGTTGCTGGACGTAAAGCTCCGCGCGCTCACGCCCTCCGGTCCACACGATGGAGCGACCTTTCTTGTGAACTTCCATCATGTGCCGCTCGGCCCGCTCACGCGCGTAGCCAAAGACACGCATGAAAACTTTGGCAACATAGTCCATGAGATTGATTGGGTCGTTATGGACGACCACGTTCCATGGCACTTCGAGGGATTCCTCGGTCTTGGTTTGTTCTTCTATGAGAACTTCGCTGTCTGCCATGTCGGTGCGATACTGCTTCGCCGCATTTGCGGCAAAGGGATTTTATTTGGCAGGTGGCTCGGCGGGCTTCGCTTCAACCATGCTTTTTACAAGTGCAAGGATGCTGCGCGCCGGGACAGCTTCGTGGAGCGTGATGAGCACTGCGCCACCGAAACGATCACGAGGCGGCTGTGGTTTTGGCGCTTCGCTTTTCTCCGGGACCTTCGGTTTTTCCTCGGCGGGAGTCAGCGCGGCAGCGCGTCCGGTCTCGGCCATCGGCGCGATGGCTGAGACATGGCCGATGACGTTTCCACATTCATCCAGCACAGCTGCGCCGCTACTGCCGGGAGCCCAGTCAGTGCTTACATTGACGCGCAGGGCCTTGAGTTCCTCGATGGAGCCGGGTGCGCCGTGTCTGTCTGGACGCCAGAAAAAGCGGTTCACAATGCCGGTGCTGAAATAGCCGAGTTGTTCGAGCGGATCGCTCAGGCAATAAGCGGGATCTCCGGGGGCGACGCTTTCATTCAGAGGAAGCGGCGTGAATTCTCCACCTTCCACACGCAGGATCGCAGCGTCCATACTCTGGCTTTTCGCAAGGACTGCCGTGACAGGCAGAACATTCCCTTTGAAATCCACTGCAACGAAATAGCCCTCGCGCATTTCGCGATTGTTTTGCACGCAATGGTGGCAGGTAACGACCGCGTTCTTTGCGATCGCGTAGCCACCAGACAGCGCGAGATGCCAGTGATCGCATTTTGGACAAAGAAAATACCAGCCGACCCGCACATAGCCATGCCGCGCGTGCTCGGCCACTTCGCGGCCTCGGAGCACTTTGTTTCCGCACACGGGCAACTGAATGGCGCAGGGCTGCGGTAACTTGAGCATCTCGGTGATTTTTACCGCTGGAAGGAGCCTCCCGGTTTCTCGCAGCGCTTTTGCTTTTTCCAGCAACTGCTCGTTTTGCAAAAGAGGCTGCACACTTTCCACCGGCACACCAGGCGCCTGCGCCAGGACCATGCCCGCGCCGACAAATGAAATCGCAAGCAAAAAAACGATGAGCAGTTTCATGTCGTTGCGAAACTACTCGCCCGGTTCCGGGGTTTGTCCGGCTTCTTTCTTTTTAGTGGGGCCGAAGCTGTCGAGTGTCATGCCTACGGTTTGCTTCATCGGCAGACGGACCCCTTGATCCGGCCCGTTGGGAATTTTCGCGGTGAGCGTGACGCTTTGTGTCATCGTGATTTCGCGCGGAAATTGAATCGCGGGATCATAAAAAAAAGTGCCCTCCATTTTGCCTTCCTGCACTTTCAAATCCATCTGCTGCATCAACGCCATGCTCTTTTCATCAACCAAGCCCTCTGCACGCGTGTCCACATTGATGTCCGCCTTTGCAGTAACCTCGACACACCTCACGCCGTTGTGCTCCACCATCTGTTTGAATGTGTAGTTTCCACGAATGACGAGCTTCCCGATTCCCGGCAGCGCCAGTACGTTTGAAAAAGGCCACGAGTCGCCCGGCTTCATCACGATGCCACGCGGCGAACGCAGCGGTGACTCCTGCATCATGCGCTTGATGGCTTCGCGGTTGAAAATCTGCTTGTATATCTGCGAGCTTGCCGGATCGGTGCCTGCGAGGATTTGCAATGTCGGCTCGATGTTTTCGACCTCCGTCACGTTTTCCGCCTCGTCAAAGACCACGTTGAATTCATGACCGATGATGCGCCCGATTGCGGCCAGCGGGCCCGCGTTCGCGGCGCCGGGCGACTGTGAATCGTAGCTGAATTTATTCCGCCCGTCGCTCATGCCCATCACGGTGCGGTCATATTGCACGGTGACGCGCTTGGTTTTCACACCCTGCTCCTGCGGCGCGACGACCGCCGAAAATCCCATCGCCGTATTTGTTTTCCGCGTCACGCGGCTCGCCCCGAGATCCATATCCATATCCTGCTCCATCGTGATGGTCTGGTGGTAGGTGTTGCCGGGGAGATACTGCTGCTTGAAGATGATCGCATCGGCAGCAAGCGCGCGCGCGGCGGCGAAAATGGTAAAAAATTGGATGAGTTTGCGCATGGCGGGGATTTGGATTTGCACGCAATAAACACCACATAACGCAGGTGGCGAGCGAAACGTGATTTACCCGCGCTCCGGTTGACACCCATTTTCCTCCACGCTATTCGCCGCTCGTGATTCGTTTTCTGGCAGCCATCGCCATTTTCGCCGGCACACTTGCTGCCCAAGAGCAGGTCAACCCGCCACTCGTTGTGCAGGCACCGCCGCAGCCCGCCGGTCCCTCGCTCGTCGCCTTCGCGCAGAACCCGGCGGCGATGCACGATTTTGACGAAGACCCCGCCGTGACCCGCACAATGGTGGACGCGCTCGTCCGCACCGTCGCGGGAAAAAACGACACCGCCTCTGCATGGCGCACATTCGTGGAGCCGGGCGACCGCGTCGGCATCAAGGTCACCACCGCTGGCGGTCCGCTTTTCGCCACACGTCGCGGAGTCGTCGCAGCCGTCGTTGCGGGGCTGAAGGAAGCGGGCGTGAAAAGTATTTTCGTGTGGGACAAAAGCGCGGACTCGCTGCGTGCGTGCGGTTTCACGCCCGAGCGCATCGGCTGCGAAATCCGCGCCATCGAGCCGCCCAAGGGCTGGGATCGCGACGCCGTGCTGCAAGCTCCCGTGCTTGGCAAGGTGATCTGGGGCGACCTGCTCTTCGCGGAGAAAGTGCGCGACAAAAACGCCGACCCGCTCAGCAGCAAGAGCCACCTCTGCACCATTCTCAGCCGCGATGTGACGAAGTTCATCAACATCGCCGCCCTCAGCGACGAACCCGGCTGCGGCGTCGCCGGCACGCTCCATAGCGCTGTCGTGGGAAATGTGGACAACTGGCGCCGCTTCACCAGTTCCCTTGATGGTGGAGCCGCAGCAATCGCCGACCTCTACGCCGACCCGCTCATCAGCGGCAAATGCGCCCTTCACATCCTCGACGCCCTCGCCGTCGTCTATGCCGGCGGCCCGTCCGCGCAGCCCGGAAATTCCGTGATACAGACCGCGCTTTATGCCGGACGCGATCCCGTCGCCCTCGACGCCATCGGCCTCCGTCTGCTGGAAAAATGGCGCGCCGACGCAGCACTCGCCCCAATCGGCTCGAAAGCTGCATGGCTAACGGCACTCGAAACCGCCGACCCCAAAATGATCCAACTCAAAGCCGCAAAATGAGCGACGAACTTACAGGCAAATTGCTGAAGTCCGTTTCGCGTTCCTTTTACATCAGCATCCGCGTGCTCCCGCGCCAACTTCGGCATCCCATCGGCCTCGCCTACCTCCTCGCCCGCGCAAGCGACACCATCGCGGACACCACCTCCGCACCTCCGCAGACACGACTGCGCCGCCTAGGCGATTTCGGCGGGCTGCTGCGCGGCATCCCATCGCCGCACGCCATCAATTCCATCCAGCGCGACATCCAGCGCGACATCCAGCCCGAACACGCCGACGAACGCGCCCTCATCGCCGCACTGCCGCAAGTGCTCCAGCAATTTTCCGCGCTCGACGCGTGGCAGTGGCAGGCCACCTCCGACCTTCTCGCCAACATCATCCGCGGCCAGAGCAACGACCTTGAAATTTTCGACGACCCCCAGCGCATCATCGCCATGCCCGATGCCGCCGCGCTCGAGGACTACATCTACCTCGTTGCCGGGTGCGTCGGCGAATGGTGGACGCGCCTCTGTTTTCGGCTGCTGCCAAAATATTCGCGCATCAGCGAAGAAGAACTCTCCCAGCTCGCAGACAGTTTCGGCAAGGCACTGCAACTCGTGAACATCCTCCGCGACTTCCCCGACGACATCGCAGCCGGTCGCTGCTACCTCCCCATGAGCGAACTTCGCGAAATCGGTGTGGACCCCATCATCCTCCGCCACATCCCCACCCAAGCGCAGTCCGTCTATGACGAATGGCTCGGCCGCGCACGCTTACTCCTCGAACAGGGACGGCTCTACATCGCCTCCATCCGCACCCGCCGCGTCCGCATCGCCTGCTACATCCCGTGGCGGCTCGCCGGGCAGACGCTCGACCTCATCGAACAACGCCAGCCGCTGACGAGTGGCGAAAAAGTAAAAGTCCCCCGCAGCGCCGTCCGCGCCGCCATCTGGCGCTCCCTCCGCGTGGCCTTCACAAACAAGGCGCTCGGCTAAGACACAATCACATCGCCGACGAGCACCACATCCGGGCCGCTGTGGCTGTAGGTGACGTTTTTCAATTGCACCGAGTCTTCATTGCTCGCAACGCCACGACCGCCGATGACGCGAGGGCCGTCGCAGAGCAGCGGGGCGATGTAAAACTGGACGCGATCCACCAGCCGCGCATCGAATGCCGAGCCGAGCAATTCGCCACCGCCCTCGATGAGGACGCTCGTGCATCCACGGCGCGCAAGGACGCGCAGGACGGCGCGGAGGGATTTTCCACGATAGACGACCGTGCGGGCGGAGTGGGCGTCGGTGAAAAGATGCGAGTCTTTTGGAAGACGACCACCGCGAGTGAGGACGACACGGAGGGGCTGCCTGCCGACGACGCCGCGCAGAGTGAGCCGGGGATTGTCAGTGCGGAGCGTGCCCGCGCCGATGAGGATCGCATCCACGCCAGCGCGCAGTCGCATCGCGTCAGCACGGGAGCGCTCGCTCGTAAGCCACTGCCCCTCCCCCGGCGGTCGCGAGAGTCTGCCATCGAGGGAAAGCCCCGCCTTTGCGATCACGTAGGGCAAACCCGTCGTGATCCATTTGTTGAACACGACATTCAGCACCGTGCATTCCTCGGCGAGAATGCCGCGCGTCACGCGGATTCCGGCTTTTTTCAAAATAGGAACTGCACGTCCCGCGTGTGCTGGATTCGGATCGGTGGCACCAAAGACAACGCGGGCGAAACCGGCGGCAATGAGCGCGTCCGTGCAAGGCGGAGTGCGCCCGCGCGTGCAACACGGTTCTAGTGTGATGTAAATCGTCGCGCCCTTCGCGGCGGCGGGATTTTTCAACGCACGCAACGCCTCCACCTCGGCGTGCGGCCGGCCCGTGCGCCTGTGCCAGCCTTTCGCGATGACACGCCCTGCTTTGACGATGACTGCGCCGACAGCCGGGTTCGGCGAAGTGTGCCCGACACCACGCCGGGCCTCGCCCAAGGCGAGGCGCATGAATTTTTCGTCGTCCTCACGGCTCATACCGCGAGCACTAGCCACTCACACCCCGCGCGGCAAGCGATGGAAAACACAACACAGCGGAAGCGCCACATCGGCCACGCGTTCATCGTTCGCCGCGCTCTTTTGAATTTGCGCATTGCGGAATTTCCTCCGGCGATTGAAAACCCACGCCCCTCGCAAATATCCATCGCCATGAAATCCATCATTCTTCTCCTCGCCTTCGTCACCGCCGCCTTCGCCGCGCCTTTTGAAATCAAGGAGGGCGACCGCGTGCTGCTGCTCGGCGACACGCTGCTCGAACGCGAAGGAACCTTCGGCTATCTCGAAACGCGGATGCAGGAGCAGTTCCCCGACCGCCACTTCACCGTGCGCAATCTCGCCTACTCCGCCGACAATCCGCTCGGCTGGTCGCGCGCTTCGTTCGACCCCGCGCCGAAGGGCCTCGTGCGTTTGAAAGAACAAATCGCCACGGTGAATCCCACCGTCTGCATCCTCGGCTACGGCATGGCGTCGAGCCTCGAAGCGCTCTATGGAAATGACGACGCGACCCGCTACGGACAAATCCCACGTGGCGACGCGGGCGTGGCGGAGTTTAAGAAACAACTCGGCGCGCTCATGGATTCGATTCAGGAAATCGGCGGAAAATCAGCGCCGGGTAAAAAGGTGCGCTTCGTCTTGCTCTCGCCAATCCGCCACGAGGATTTGCGCAAGACACGCCCCGGACTTCCCGACCCCACCGAGCACAATGCCTTGCTCGAAAAATTCACGAAGGCGATTGAGGAACTGGCAAAGGAGCGCGACGCGCGGTTTGTGTCGCTGGCAAAGCTGCCGGACAATTCCGACATCATTGATGTCTTCTGTGACGGTTTTGCGAACGCACGTCCGGAGCAATGGACAGATAACGGCATCCATCTGAGTGAGGCCGGTTATGCCGCAGTCTGCGCAACATTGATGGACGGTCTCGGGTGGAAATACCTGCTTCTAGAGCGGGACAATGAAAGCCACTTTCTTAAAAGTTCGGTGAGTAAAATCAAAGCTCAGTGGACTCAGCGCAACGTCCTTCGCGCAGCCATCCTCAAAAAGAACGACCTCTTTTTCCACCGCTGGCGCCCGGCGAACCACACTTACATTTTCGGCTTCCGCAAAAACGAGCAGGGCAGAAATGCCGTCGAGATTCCGAAGTTCGACCCGCTCATCGCAGAAGCCGAGGCGGAGATTGATCGCATCAAAAAGAACCCCGGCGAAAAACCCAAAGTCGTCGAAGCTCCGAAGCCCGAGGCCGCGCCGGAAGTCGCCAAACTTCCTCCACCGAATTTCACCGTCGCCGATGGAATGGAACTCACGCTCTGGGCCGAGACGCCACTGCTCGCCAAGCCCGTCGGCATGAATTGGGACTCTAGAGGCCGCCTGTGGGTCGCCTGCTCGCCCGTCTATCCGATGATCACTCCCGGCGGACATCCCGACGACAAAGTCGTGATCCTCGAAGACACCGACCACGACGGCAAAGCCGACAAAACCACGACCTTTGCCACCGATCTCCTCATCGCCGCCAGCGTCGCGCCCGTTTTGGATAAAGAACCCTTTGCGAAAAATACGAAGCCAAAATCCCAGACCGCCTACGTCGCCGCTTCCACAGATCTTTTCGAACTCACCGATACCAATGGCGACAATCGCGCGGACAGCCGTCGCGCCGTCCTCTCCGGCTTCGGCACCGAGGACACGCACCACACGCTCCACACACTTCGCTGGGGCCCCGATGGGCGTCTCTACATGAACCAAAGCATTTACATCCACAGCCACATCGAAACGCCATGGGGCGTCGTGCGGCTGAACAGCGCCGGCGTGCTCGCGTGGGACCCGCGCACGGAGAAGGTCGAGGTCATGTTCCGTGGATGCTGTAATCCGTGGGGCCACCAGTTCGACGCGAACGGCAACTCCTTCCTCACCGACGGCGCAGGCGGCGAAGGCATCGTGTGGGCAATTCCCGGCGCGATGTATTTCACCTACGAAAACGCGAAGAAAATCCTCCAGAGCATCTCGCCCGGAAATTATCCGAAATTCGCCAGCCTCGAACTTATCCGCTCACCGCTCTTCCCCGACGACTGGCAAGGCAACGCGATCACCAACGACTTCCGCGCACATCGCGTCGTCCGCTTTGCAATCAACGATCTCAATCAGGGCGCGAATCCGAAATCCGGCTTCGTCACCAAGGCGATGCCCGACCTCATCCGCACCAACGACGCCACATTCCGACCAATCGATCTAAAGCTCGGGCCGGACGGCGCCCTCTACATCGCCGACTGGACAAACCCGATCATCAACCACGGCGAAGTGGACTTCCGCGACCCGCGCCGCGACCACGTTCACGGCCGTATCTGGCGTCTCGCGCCGAAAGGAAAACCCGCGCTCGCATGGGGAAGCTTTTCGCCGATTCCCGCACCCGCGATGCCAAAGGGCCGCAACCCCGCTGAAGCCGCCGCGCTCATCAAAGACTCGAACCCGCGCGTCCGCATTGAAGCCATGCGCGCACTTTGCAAAAATCCCACCGCAGTTAATGCCGGTCTCGTCCTCGATGCAGCCGTGAACACCGAGGGCGGCGATCCCTATTACACCTACGCTGCATGGCTCTCGATCAATGACCTCGCGGAAGTCTGGATCACCGCGCTCGCCAACGGCGATTGGAAGGCCGACACCGCCGACCGCCAGCGCCAGCTCGCGTGGGGCCTCGCCAATATCCCTGCCGACATGGTCAGTAAATCGCTCTCATCCTCCATCGAGAAAAGCGGCATCCCGCGCGATGGCAGCGGCCCTTGGATCGAACTCATCGGACAGGCAGGCACACCACGCGAACTCGATTTGCTCTGGAAAGCCGTGATGGAAAAGAATCTCGACGCACCCGCACTCGTCCGCGCGATGGATGCACTCGCCAACGCCGCAAAGACACGCAACGCACGCCCCGGCCTCGCGCTGGATTACATCTTGGATCTTTTCGCCACCGCACCAGCGCCAGCCGCACGCCTAGCGGGAGCATGGAAACTTCCAGCAGCCGTCAACGGACTCGTCGCGCTCACCAACAACGCCGAGGCCGCAGACAGCGCCTTCGACGCACTCCGCAACATCGGCAACGAGCCAGCCCGCGACGCACTGCGCAAACTGTTGGAAAATGCAAATTCGCCTGCGACTGCTGGTCGCGCCGCCGTCGCACTCGCTCCGCTCGATTTCAACATCGTCAGCATTCTTAACGCGCTCAATCAACAGCCCAACGAAGAAGCCGCTCTCGCAGTCTGGCGCGGAATCCTCAACCTCAAAGACGGCGCAGATCGCATCGCCGCCGCTTTGCCAAACAATGTTAAAATTGCAACGCAAACGGCAGGCGCAGGCATCCGCGCCGCACGCGAGCGTGGACGCGGTGGCGACAAACTCATCGCCGCACTGACACCACTCAGCGGAGCGACAGCCACACGCGACGTGAAAGCCGACATCGCCGCGCTCACCGCCAGTGTTCCCACCAAGGGAAAACCCGCGGACGGCGAAGTGATTTACCATCGCATCGGCTGCACCGCCTGCCACTCGATAGGCGGAGCAGGCGGGAAGTTCGGCCCCGACTTTACTAGCCTCGGAGCCAGCGCGCCGCTCGACTACATCGTCGAGAGCGTCCTCGATCCCGCAGCGAAGGTGAAGGAAGGCTACATCGCGTTCGCTTTCACCATGAAAGACGGCACGCAAACCGTCGGCATTCCCACGCGTGAAACCGCCACGGAGCAATTCATACGCCCCGGCCCCGGCATCGAAACCGCCCTCGTAAAAACGAACATCGCCAAACGAGAAAGCGCAGGCAGCCTCATGCCTCCCGGCCTTCTCGACTCGCTGAAGGATCAGGAAAAACAAGACCTCCTCGCCTTCCTCACACAGCTCGGTCGCCCCGGCCCATTCGACACCACCAAGCCCGGCATCGCCCGAACGTGGGCGCTCTTCCCCGGCAGCGATCTCACAAAAATCACGCAGCCCGGCATCAAAGCCCTCACCTATGCCGATGGTCGCCTGACAAAGGAAACACTCAACACTTTGCTACCGGGCAACAACGGCCTACTAGCCCAGACGACATTCACCAACGACGCAGAAGTAAAAACCCGGCTCAACCTCACCGGCATCACGCGCGCCTTCCTCGATGGCGCACCTCTCGCCATCGCCAGCAATCCAAAACCCGACATCACCATCGCACCGGGCCGTCACACATTCACCGTCCAGCTTGATGCCGCCAGCCTCCCACCCGCCATCAGCCTCACCTGTCCGGACGTCAATTTCGTGAACGAATAACCCGTTCGGAGTTCCGCCTTCAGGCGGCTGTGGTGTGCTTCCGCCTGAAGGCGGGACTCCAAACTACACCAGCGTGCTTCCCTCTGGCACACGCTTCGCTTAAAGACGCGCCTCAGCCCAAATGCGTGTCGCCATCTGCATTACTACGCACAACCGCCGTGCAGAGCTTGCTCGCACCCTTGCGCAGCTCGCATTGCTCGACCCTGCACCCGATGAAATCCTCATCGTCGCTGACGGCTGCACGGACGACACCGCCGACTTTGTGCGCGCTGAATACTCGCGCGCCACGCTCATCATTCACACGAAGGCACACGGCTCCGTCGCCTCGCGCAACGCCATGGCACGCGCGGCAAACGCCGAAATTTTCCTAAGCCTCGACGACGACAGCTACCCGCTGGAGACCGACGCCATCGCACGCATCCGCACGCTTTTTGAAAACAACCCGCGACTCGCAGTCGCCGAGTTTCCGCAGCGCACGGACGAGCGCCCCGCCTCGCTCACGCAGACTGAATTCGGCACCGCGCGTTTCATCGCGAGTTATGCGAACAGCGGCGCAGCCATTCGCCGCGAAGTTTTCATCAACCTCGGCGACTACTTCGGCCCGTTCTTCCATATGTATGAAGAGCCGGATTTCGCGCTGCGCTGCTGCGCCGCAGGCTGGCAGGTGCGCTTCGAGCCATGCCTTACCATTCGCCATCATTGGACCGCAGCCCAGCGCAGCGAACAGCGCAACCACCAGCGCCACGCGCGCAATGAACTATGGAGCGTCATCCTCCGCTGCCCTTTACCGTGGCTGCTCGTCGTCGCGCCGTTCCGTGTGCTGCGCCAGTTTTTCTACGCGCTCCGTCGCGGCTGGGTGCTCGGCGAGCCTGCATGGTGGTGGCAATTTCTGCGCGGCCTCGTCATCTGTGTCCACGCACGAGCGCCGATTTCGTGGCGTCGCTACCTCGCGTGGATGCGCCTCACACGCGCTCCGCACGACGACACGGTAAAATGGGCGCGCGACTTCCAGCAATGACGATTTCATTTTCCGCCACCAATCCCTGCCATATGTGGCCGCTCGCGCGCGCAGTCGCTGCGGAGGGAGCGCTGGGACATTTCTACTCCGGCTATCCCGGGTGGAAATTGGGCGAGTCAGCTCCGCGCATCCGCACACACAGCCTGCGCACCAACATCGTCTATGCGCTGCTCAAATACGCGCCCGCTGCGCTGCGACCTGCGCCGCGCACGCTGTTCTTGTGGCAGGATCGCGGCTTTGATGCCGCAGTTGCGCGCGATTTAATGGAGTGTGATTTCATCCACGCAATGCCCGGGCAGGCGCTCGCCACTTTCCGTGCTGCGAAGAAACGCGGCATCCGCACCGTGCTCAATCACGCCACCGGGCCGGTGCGAAATCTCGTCCAAGTCATGCGCCCTGAATACGAGCGCGTCGGCCTGCGACTTGAAGATGAATGCTTCTACGACAATGCGTATTTCGCCCGCGAAGACGAAGAGTATGCGCTCGCCGACTTTCACTGCGCCGCTAGCACCGTCGTGCGCGATCAGCTAGTGAATCTCGGCATCCCGCGCGAGCGCGTGTGGGTCGTCCCCTATGGCGCGGATACGACTGCGAATGTTTTCACACGCAGAGAAAATGATGAGCCGCAGCGCGAGTTTCGCATCCTCTTCGCCGGGCAACTCTGCCTCCGCAAAGGACTCAAAACTTTGCTCGACGCACTCACGCTGGTGAACCGCGCAGACTGGCGCGTGGACTTCGTCGGCTCGCGATCATCGGAGGTCACCCGCGATTTCGACGCCTATCGCGGTGCCACACCTCTGCACTTCCACGGGACGATGCCACAGACGCAACTCGCCGAGCGGATGCGCGCGAGCAGCGTGCTCGTCCTGCCTTCGCTAGAGGAAGGCTTCGGTCTCGTCGTTCCACAAGCGTTGAACTGCGGGTTGCCTTGCATCGTGAGCGACAGCACCGGCGGCAAAGACTTTGTCCGCCACCGCGACAACGGCTCGATATTTTCCACAGGAAGCGCGGATGCACTCGCCGCCGAACTCACGTGGTGGAGCGACCATCCGTCCCGCACCAACGAGCACTTCACATGGGTGCCCTGCGCGCGCACACTCATCACTGAAAGTCAGGCCGCCCGATGAAATTTTTTCAACAGCACAGACCGACCAACGCCGCGCCTGCTACGCATCAGCCTGTTCATCGCTACGTCAATCCGGTCGCCCAGACGAATCCAGAAATCTACCAGCCATGGCCCCGCCTCGACGCCACTTTCACGGGCATCGTCGGTTTCATTATCACCGCATTTTTCATGTCGAGCGGGACTGTGAGGCTGCCGAGCGAAATGGCCCACCTCGCCGCAGTCGGTGTCGGCCTCTCGCTGTTTGCGAGCTTTGCATTCGAACTTCGCAGCGGGCTGAAAAATCTCATCCGCGCAGACCTCATCGGCATCCTCGCGTTCTACTATCTCACGCTTTACGAGTTCCTTTTTCGCCAGCCGTATTTCGACAGAGCCATGCCCTTCCTCAACCTCACCGAACTGGCGCTTTATGCTGTGATACTCGGCATTGCCGGCATCATGATCGGGCGGCATCTCGCACCGCGCGGAAAGCAGCCGTTCCAGGCAGTCATGACCCGCGAGGTTCCCGCGGGCTGGATCACCACATTGTTTTGGACATCCTTTTTCATCGGGATTTTTCACATGCTCCTCGCCGAGGGCTTCAACATTGCAAAGATGTTCGAGGACATGATGAAGCCCCGCTTCAATCAGCCGTGGGGGCGCGGACGATTTGGCGACTGGAAGGCACTGCTCAACGAACTCGCGCTGCTTCTCTATTTCATCCCGCCGCTCATGGGGCTGATGATTGCACGCCGCGAGCGATACTCTCTCGCCAATCTCGCATTTGCGCTCG
This sequence comes from uncultured Spartobacteria bacterium, assembly GCA_903929475.1. Classification (GTDB taxonomy): domain Bacteria; phylum Verrucomicrobiota; class Verrucomicrobiia; order Chthoniobacterales; family Chthoniobacteraceae; genus SXWH01. The sequence continues at coordinate 23,247 of CAIYUV010000271.1, read as the reverse complement.
TCGGTTTTGCGTTCGTGCTTTTCTACGGATTCGTCAGCGGCACGCGCAGCCTTTTCGGCGCATACCTCGTCACCTTCATGATTGCATTCGCATTCGCATGCCCTGCGCAAAAGCGGAAGCAAACCGTGCTCATCTTCACGCTCTGTGCCGCGGCGATGGCGCTCTCGACAAAGGCCATGCTGCAAATGCGCACCGTTGGCTTCGCGAATTGGTGGGATGGCAAATTCAAAGTCTACGCCAACCGTCAATCCGAGGCTGTATTCGTGGACGACAACCTCCTATCAATCGCCAAAATCGTTGGCTTTTTTCCGGAGCAAAATGGCGGCAAATACCTCGGCTTTGAAATCCCCTACCTCGCCATCGTCCGCCCCATCCCCCGCGTAATCTGGCCCGGCAAGCCCATCGGACTTTCGGTGAATCTGGAGCAGAGTCTCTTCAACCTCAAAGGCCTTACGATTTCATGCACTTTCGTCGGCGAAGGCTATATGTCTGGCGGGATGCTCGCCGTGCTCATCCAAGGTGTCGTATTGGGAATGCTCGCCGGCTGGTGGAGCCGTCTCGCCTCCGCGCAAAATTCCGAACTGGGCATCCTCATTTACTCGTCCGGCTTTTTCGCAGTCGTCATCACCATGCGTTCCACCTTCGCGCTCACCACCGCGTTGCTGACTCCCGCCGCCGGCATCCTCGCTGGGCACTTTCTGCTCAAGGGCGCGCGCAAAGTTCTTACACGCCGCCCGCCGCCGCGTCCGCAATTTCGCCCGCCGCCAATGCAAGGTCCACCCAGCCCCACGTAATTTGTGAGCCAGCCCATCCGCGTCGCATTCGTCAGCGTTCTCCCCTCGCCATATCAGCACGATCTTTTCGCTGCTCTGGCTGCGCGTGAGGATGTGCAGCCGCGCATTTTTTATATGGAGAAAAGCGCGCCCGACTCCCCTTGGCCCGAGCGCCCGCTCGGCGCGCATGAGTGCTACGTGCCCGGATTTTATTTCCGCCTCGGCCATGCACGCGTCCATGTAAACTGGCGGCTCCCCTGCCCTCGCGACTACGACGTGATTGTCTGCAACACCATCATGTCCGTCACCGGCCAGTGGCTCATGCGCGTAAAACTACGCAACGCACGCTGGATGTTTTGGGGCGAAAAACTCGGGCCGCGTTCGCGCAAGCACGACATACTCACGTCGCCGCTCCGCCGCGCGTCGGGCATCGCAGCCATCGGCACATGGGCCGAGCGCGACTACGCTGTGCGTTTTCCAAACACGCCCGTCTTCAACATTCCCTACCACTGCGCGATTCAGCCCTTCCTCGACGCCCCGCGCCGCGAACGTGATCCAGGCACCACCACCTTCCTGTTTTGCGGACAGATGATCGCACGCAAAGGTCTCGACCAATTACTCGCAGCATTTTCCACTCTGCCGGAAAACTCGTGTCTCATGCTCGTCGGACGCGAAGCCGAGCTGCCGCAACTGCTCGCCGCACTCCCGCAGAGCGTGCGCTCACGCATCCGCTACGAAGGCTTTCATGCACCCGATGCGTTGCCGGATTTTTTCGCGCGGGCGGATATCTTCGTCCTGCCAAGTCGCTACGACGGATGGGGCGTCGTCGTAAATCAAGCACTCGGCGCTGGCCTGCCGATCATTGTCAGCGATCAAGTCGGCGCGGCGCACGATCTCGTCCGCGAGGACGAAAACGGCTTTCGATTTCCTGCGGGAAACATCAATGCTCTCGCCGAAACAATGCGCCGCTTCATCACCACGCCTGCACTCAGCGGGAAAATGTCCGCCAGATCCCTCGCGCTGGCTGCATCGTGGCATCCGGCCAGCGGAGCGGAGCGTTGGGCAAACGCTTTGAAGACTGTCAGTAAATGAAAATCCTTCTCGTCAGCAGCAGCAGCGGTTCGCGCGGCGGCGGTGAAATTTACCTGCTCTACCTCGCGCGCTCTCTCGCGCGGCGCGGACACCAAGTCACTCTCTGGGCCTCATCTCATCCCCGCATGGACGAACTCGCCGCGCTCTTCACGGAGGTGGGCACAGTGATCCGATCCGAATACACAAACACCTACGACCACCGCACCCGCAGCCTCGCCAGTTTTCTAAATTTCAGCGGAGCAGCGCGCATCGCAGACGAATGGAAAGCGCTTCGCCCCGATGTCATTCACGTTAACAAACAGAACCTCGAAGACGGCCTCGATTTGCTGCGCGCTGCGACGCTCTCGAAATTCCCGAGCATCTGCACGATTCACCTCAGCCAGACCGCCGCCTACCTCAAGGCATCGCTCGCGTGGCTCCGCGACAGGATCGCACGCCGTGCGCTGGAAGCCTACAATGGCCCGCTTGTCTGCGTGCTCGATGAGCGTGCGCGCGACCTGCAAAATTTTCTCGGAAGCAACGGGCGAATCCATGCTGTCGCCAACGGCGTCGAACTCTACGACCTCGGAAAGAAACCGGCGGTGCGTGAATCAAAACGCGCAGAGCTGAGCATCGCTCCGAATGAACTGCTCATCGTTGCCGTGGGGCGGCTCGTTCCGCAAAAGCGGCCCTTCGTTTTCCTCGATCTCGCTGAAAAAATCCACGCGCGTCTGCCGCACACGCGCTTCGTGTGGGTGGGCGATGGTGCGCTTTCCAAGGAGTGGGACGAGCGTGCCGCGCGACTAGGCTGCGTCCGGCGCGTCGGCTGGCAGCGCAGCGTCTCCGAGTTTTTATTCGCGGCGGACGTGTTTCTTCACACGGCGGAATTCGAGGGCCTGCCTCTCGCGATTCTCGAGGCACTCAGCGCCGGACTTCCCTGCGCAATCACGCCAAATCTTCTGGCCGAGATGCCGTTTCTCGACGCGACAAATTCCATCTCCATCGGCGAGGGCGCAGCGTGGGCCGAGATTCTTTCCGAGCCTGCGCGCCGAGACGCGCTCGGCAAAAACGCACGCCAGCTTGCGGAGAAATGCTTTTCTTTCGACACGATGGCGGCGCGCTACGAAACGCTCTACGAGGAGGCGCGGAAATGAAGCTGCACTTTCACGAACCGCCGGCGGCGCAAAGAATCGGCGGGCTCGACGCAGCCATCCGCAGTATGCAGCGCGCGATGGAAAAACTCGGCCACACCGTCGAGGTGAACCCCGCCGCCAGAGCAGCAAACGCCGTGCATTTCCACGGGATGTGGCAGCCGGGATTTCCATCGCTTGCCGGTCAATACCGCGCGCTCGGCGTGCCGTGTGTCGTCAGCCCGCACGGGATGCTGGAGCCGTGGGCGTGGCGGCACAAATTGTGGAAGAAACTTCCATACTGGCACCTCGTTGAAAAGCGATGGACGCGCCGTGCGTCGTGCATCCTCGCCACTGCAAAAACCGAGGCGGATCGCCTGCTGCGCTTTTTCCCACGAACACGAATCGCCGCGCTGCCGCTCGGGCTCACGGGCGACACGCGTCCCGATTACCCCGCAGCCCGCGCAAAGCTCGGATGGGCCGATGACGAAACGATCCTGCTCTTTCTCTCGCGCATCCACGAAAAGAAGGGACTCGATCTGCTGCTCAGCGCGCTCGCCGCAGCCACGCTGCCCGGGCGCACGCGCCTAGTCATCGTCGGCCCCGATGAACAGCCCGCCTACGCCGCACATTGCCGCGATTTCGCAAAGCAAAACAGCGCGCGACTTCCCTCGGTCGAATGGCTCGGAGCAATTTGGGGCGAGGCTCGCTGGGCGTATTTACAAGGCGCGGATTTGTTTTGCCTGCCGACGCATTCGGAAAATTTCGGACTCGCCGTGCTCGAAGCCTGCCAGTGCGGCACCGCCGTGCTCACCACGACCGCGACGCCATGGGCAGGGCCGCTCGCCCATCGCGGCTTCATCTGCGAGCCGCTCGTCGAAAGCGTCCGTGCGGCGCTCTTCGCTTTTTTTCAAACACGCCCGTCGCCTGCACAGCGCGCGTCGCTCGCGGAGTGGGCGCTCGCGAATTACGACTGGAACGTGCTCGCCCCCCGCTACGCGGAACTTTACGCCTCACTATAAACGGCTACACCGCACGCGATGTCCGACATTCAGCCCAACACACCCGAGGCAAGGAAGCTGGCGCGAAAAACAGCCGAAATTTTCTACTGGATCGCCGCTGCAAACATCGTGCTCGTCGTTTTTGTCTTCTGGCCGCGCGCTGAAAAGATCGAGCAACCCGCGGCAATCACGACGACACAGACAATCACCGCCACTCCCGGCGCGACCAAAGACATTGAGACGGTGCTCGCCGACACGCTCACGGCATACAATGCGAAGAGCGAAACGGAATTTTCGCATCACTTTTCCGCGCGGGCCGTGCCACCGATGGACACGCGTGTTTTTCAAAACCTTATCGTCGGTGTCTATCATCAGGAATTCGGTGAAGTAGTTTCAAAAGCATTGAGCAATGCGGAGTCGGCGGCGGATCCTGACTACGGGATGCTTGTCTATAGCGTGGAATGCAGGAAGCGCCCGAAGGCTAAACTGAGCGTCAACTTTCATCGCGAAAACGGAGTGATGAAGGTCGTGCAGTGGCGGATGGAAAAGCTTTAGCGGCAGTTCAACAATTACCGCCGCCCGCCCCCTCATTTTGGCAGGGAAAAAACTTCAAAAAAAGTGCTCTAAACATTCGACACGCCATCCTACTTCGATGTAGAAACCAAGTCGCTATGCCTACACCCAAAAAATCCAAAGCAAAAAAACCAGCAACCAAAACCAAGCGTAAAGCGAACCCCGCTTTGATGAAGCCCGTCCAGCCGGACGCCGCGCTCTCACTCATCGTGGGATCCAAGCCGCTCGCACGCGGACCCCTCACGAAGAAATTGTGGGAATACATCAAGAAGAACAAACTGCAGGACGCCAAAAAGCGCACCATGATCAACGCGGATGACGCGCTGAAAGTGATCTTCAACGGCAAGAAGCAGGTTTCGATGTTCGAGATGACCAAGCTCGTCTCGAAGCACGTCAAGTAAGCTTAACGCTAAATATTCATTCAAAAGAGGGCGTGTTGGAAACAACACGCCCTCTTCTTTTGCCCCGAAGGTGAAATTGAAATTGGACGCGAGATTTTTGAAACCTTCGCGACACGCGCGAGTTTCATCACCAAGCCATGAACTCCAACTCCTGCGGCCATATTACTCCGCTTGTCACACGCCGCGACGTGCTGAGGACAATTTCCTGCGGCTTCGGCTGGCTGGCATTTTCCGGACTCGCGGCATGCAAGGCCATCGCCGTGGAAGCCCCGCTCGCGCCCAAGGCGACTCATTTTCCCGCGCGTGCGAAACGCGTTATTTTCCTCTGCATGCGAGGCGGCCCGTCGCACGTGGATACCTTCGACTACAAACCGAAGCTCACCGCCGACAACGACAAACCCGGCAAGCGCCCCGGCACAAAACTTCTCGGATCGATATGGAAATTCCAGCCGCGCGGCAAAAGCGGGCTGTGGATTTCCGACCTCTTCCCCGGCGTGGCGCAACATGCGGACGAGATGTGCCTCGTGCGTTCGATGCAGACGGATTTGCCCGCACATCCGCAGGCGATGGTGAAACTGCACACGGGCAATTCACAATTCGTGCGCCCTTCGCTCGGTGCATGGACACTCTACGGTCTAGGCACGGTGAACGAAAACCTGCCGGGTTTCATCACCATCGCCCCGCCGTCGGGCTTTGGCGGCGCGCAAAATTACGGCAGCGCATTTCTCCCCGCGATTAATCAGGCCACAAAGATCGGCTCGGAAAATCGAAGCATCGCAAACGCACAAGTGCGAAACATCGAGGGAACTCTCAGCCCCTCTGCACAGCGTGCAGAACTGGAGTTGATCCAATCGCTGAACCGCGAGGCGCTCCGCCGCGACAAATACAACCCGGATATCGAAGGCGTCATCGAGAGCTACGAACTTGCCTTCAAAATGCAGAGCCAGATGCCTGCGGTGATGGATCTCAGCAAAGAAACCGAGGCAACGAAAAATCTCTACGGCATTGGCGGAGCGAGCGATGACATGGGCAGGAAGTGCCTGCTCGCGCGCAAGCTTGTCGAATCAGGCGTGCGTTTTGTGGAGGTCACACACGGAAATTGGGATCAGCATTTCAACCTCACGACAGCCATCGAACGAAACGCCCGCGAGGTGGACACGCCCATCGCCGGACTGCTCACTGATTTAAAACAACGCGGGATGTTGAAGGACACGCTCGTCGTGTGGAGTGGCGAATTTGGCCGCACACCGCATGCGCAGGGCGGCGACGGACGCGACCACAACAACAAAGGCTTCACGCTATGGATGGCCGGCGGCGGCGCAAAGGGCGGACTGAGCTACGGCGAGACGGATGATTACGGCTACGAAGCCGTGACGAACAAAGTCCAAATCCACGATCTGCACGCAACGATCCTCGCCATGCTCGGGCTCAACCACGAAAAGCTGACGTTCAACTACGCCGGGCGCGACTTTCGTCTCACCGACGTGAGCGGCACAGTGATCAAGGACATCCTTGTGTAACAGCCGTCGCTTTACCCGAGGATGCCCTTCACCACTTTTCCAAATACGTCGGTGAGCCGGAAATCACGACCTGCATAGCGATAGGTAAGACGTTCGTGATCGAAGCCGAGGCAGTGTAAAATCGTCGCCTGCATGTCGTGAACATGCACGGGGTTTTCGACGGCGTTGAAGCCCATGTCGTCGGTCATGCCGTAGGTCAGTCCGCGTTTGATGCCGCCGCCCGCGAGCCACATTGTGTAGGCCTGCGGATGGTGATCGCGTCCAAGCGAGCGGCCAAGCGATGGATTGGTTTCCACCATCGGCGTGCGGCCGAATTCGCCGCCCCAAATCACCAGCGTCTCGTCGAGCAAACCGCGCTGCTTGAGATCCATCACGAGCGCGGCGCTCGCCTGATCCGTCTTGCCGCAATTCTGCTTCGAATTGCCGGTCACGTCCGTGTGTGCGTCCCATCCTTCGTGGTAGATATTCACGAAGCGAACGCCTCGTTCGATCATCCGCCGCGCGAGCAGGCAGGCGCGCGCAAAGGACGGCTTGCCGGGATCGCAGCCATACATATCGAGCGTCTCCTTGCTCTCGCTTTTCAAATCCATCAGCTCCGGCGCGCTCGTCTGGAGCTTGAACGCCATTTCGTAATTCGAGATTCGTGTCGCGATTTCCGGGTCGCCCACTTCGCGGAGCTGGCGCTCATTCAGCGTGCGCACGAGATCGAGCGTGTCGCGCTGGAGCCGTGCATCCATGCCATCGGGGCTGCTCACATTCAAAATCGGATCGCCCTGATTACGAAAGCGCGTGCCCGTGTAGAGCGTCGGGAGGAATCCGCTCGACCAGTTCGCCGCGCCGCCGCTGATGCCGCTGCCGGTGCTCATCACGACAAACGCAGGCAACTCCTGCGTCTCCGCGCCAAGCCCATAGAGCACCCACGAACCAAGGCTGGGTCGTCCCGGTTGCTGAAAACCTGTGTTGAAAAATATCTGAGCCGGCGCGTGGTTGAATTGATCAGTCTTCACCGATTTCACGAGGCATACGTCGTCCACGATCTTCGCCAGATGCGGCAGCACCTCGCTGATTTCCGCGCCGCTCTGACCGTGCTTCGCAAACTTGAACCTCGGCCCCAGCACCGCCGCATCAGAACGGATGAACGCGTAGCGCTGCCCTGCAATCACCGAAGGTGGAATCGGTTTTCCCTCCAGTTTTGCCAGCTCGGGTTTGTAGTCGAAAAGGTCGAGTTGCGAAGGCGCGCCCGCCATGAAAAGATGGATCACCCGTTTTGCCTTGCCGGGAAAATGCGGCTGCTTCAGCGCCAGCGCATTGCTCGCAGTGGCACCGCGCGCGACGGCCCCAGTGAGCAACGACGCGAGTGCAATTTTCCCAAGCCCCACGCCGCACTCGCCGAGGAAATGGCGGCGCGTCACGTCGAGGCAGCTTTGCTGGATCGGGTTCATACTTCTTACAATCCATCACAAGACCGCTTGCTAGTCACGCAGGCACTCGCCTTTTTACAAAAAGCTGCGCATACGCTCGGCGATGCTCGAATGGTGGCAATATATTCTGCTCGCTGTCGCCGGCCTCGCGGGCGGCTTTATTGACGCCATCGCGGGCGGCGGCGGGCTGATCACCGTCCCCGCGCTTTTGTGGGCGGGACTGCCACCGCAATTCGCACTCGGGACAAACAAGCTGCAATCCTCCTGCGGCACCACCCTGGCAGTCGTGCGCTACACACGCGCAGGGTTGATTGAATGGAGTTCGCTGCGACTGGCTGTGGTCATCACATTCATCGCCGCCGTGCTGGGAGTCTGGTGCGTGCATACGCTCGATGACTCGCTGCTTTCGCGCATCGTTCCCGTGCTGCTCGTCTTCGTGGCGCTCTACACCGCGCTGAATCGCGGCCTCGGTGAACGCCCTCGCATCGCGCTCATCAATGCGACGGCGTTTGCAATCGTGTTCGGGACTGTTCTCGGTTTTTACGACGGTTTTTTCGGCCCGGGCGCGGGATCATTCTGGATGCTCGCGTGCGTGCTTGCGCTTGGGCAGGACTTGCGCACCGCCACCGGCACGACCAAAGCGCTCAACCTCACCAGCAACGTCGCCTCGCTGATCGTTTTTGGCTACGCTGACTGTCTGCGCTGGGACGTCGGCGCTGCCATGATCGCCGGTCAACTCATCGGCGCGCGACTCGGTAGTGGACTCGTCGTCGCGCGAGGCGCAAAAATCATCCGCCCCATCTTCATCGCGACCGCACTCGCACTGGCAGCGCGGCTGATTTGGAAAAGCTTCGCGTGAGAAAAATTCGCTTCAACGTTGCACGCGCAACAGTTCCACGCCGAAGTCCTCGATGGTGAAATTCACCGTGCCTTTTTCCATCGTGAGCGGACGCCATTCCTTGCGTGCGCGATCGAAAATTTCCGCGCTCTTGATACCGTTTGAAAAAGCGACGACGACCTTTTGGTTTTCGTAGGGGTTGTGGCAGGCGAAGATGAGGACGCTGCGCCCCGAACCATCGAGCGATTCGCTCACCAGCACTTCGCCGGATTGGATTTTGAACCAACCATCTACGGGCACCGGCGTGAGCCCTCCGGGAACGATGGGGTCGCCCGTGATCGGATCGTTCCTCTCCGTTTTCGTAATGGGCGTCGAATACACGGCGCTCGGAATTTCAATTTTCACCAGCTCCGGTCCCACGGCGGTGAACCGTTCATTCACGCGGGCGAGATCTTTCCCGAGGTCGTCGAGTTCGAAGGTTTTGAAATCAATCTGCCTTCGCACGTAGTGAAACATATAGCCGCGCAGACCGAACACGATGGAAGTGGCGATGCTGTATCCAACGCGGTAGGAATTCCCTTTTCCGACGAGACCCGGCGATGCATCATCGTAGCGGAGAAAGCCGATGCCGCGCGGTTTGGCGACCGCCCATGCTTGATTGAGATGCCCCCAGTGCCCGCCCCGTTTGAAATGGAAATCGTAATAGCCGAACAAATCCATGTCCTGCACTGCGGCGACTCCCCCCATTTTGTAGGAGCCGATGTATGCGGCGTGATGCGGGTCCCATTGATGCACGTTTTGCACATCGCGCGTGCGGCCCGTGTATGTTTTGCCGATGTTGTCGCTCCATAGGTGATAGCCATACACTGCCTTGCTGTCCTTGATGCTCTCACAGACCTCTTGCGCCTTCGCGGGATTTTTGAATACGTGCTGATCCTCCACCAGCAAATCCACGAACATCTGCACATCATGCTTTGTGCAAATTTCGAGGCGCTTCGCATCATACTTGCAAAGCACGACGTTGAAGTTCGCCTTTTTGATGGCGACGATCAGCTTTTCAAACTCAGCAGGATCAGACGGCAGATTGTCTCCCGCATAGCCTTTGTTGAAAATGATCCCAAAACGATCCGGCTTGATGCGCTCTGCAATCGGCAAATCCGCGCCTTTCACTACGGTGGAAAATACGAGCAGACAGGCGAGGAAAAGTTGTCGGGCGGTATTCATGGGAGTTTGTTCGGTTGGGAGTCAGATAGTGCCACTTCCCTCGCCATGCGAGCTTTCTTGCGCGTGTCGCATCACTTCTTTGCTTGTCTCGCGATACCATGCACTGTTTGCATCGCACCATGAAGCTCCTCGCCTCTCTCACCGCCGTCACCATCCTTTCAACTTTTACTTTCGCCGAAGAACTATGGGTGACATACCCCGGCGGCGAGGGCCCGGGCAAGGGCAAGCATGTCGTCCTGCTCGCGGGCGATGAGGAATACCGCTCGGAGGAGGCGCTGCCGCAATTGGGAAAAATTCTTTCGCAGCGTCATGGCTTCAAGTGCACGGTGCTGTTCTCCATCAACAAGGCGTCCGGCAACATTGACCCCAACGCAGGGGACAACGAACCCGGCATGGAAGCACTCGACAGCGCGGATTGCGTGATCACTTCGCTCCGTTTCCGCAAGTGGCCCGATGATCAGGCCAAGCACTTCGCCGATTACTACGCTGCGGGCAAACCGCTCATCGGACTACGCACGAGCACGCACGCTTTCAACGGAATTGCCAAGGGCAGTCCCTACGAAAAGTGGAATTGGAACAACAAGGAGTGGGCTGGAGGTTTCGGGCGTCAGGTGTTTGGCGAAACTTGGGTGGCGCATCACGGCAATCACAAAGCGGAAGCCACGCGCGGAATCATCGAGGAAGCATCCAAGGACGACGCGATTCTTCGCGGAGTGAAGGACATCTTCGGCACGACCGATGTTTACACCGCCAACCCGATGGCGGATTCCAAGATTCTCGTCCGCGGCCAAGTGCTTGTGGGCATGAAGCCGACTGACGCACCTGTCGTCGGAAAAAAGAACGAGCCCATGCAGCCGATCGTGTGGACGCGCGAGCACAAGAATGATGCCGGCAAGACAAACAAAGTGCTCTGCACCACGATGGGTGCGGCGACTGATTTGGAAAACGAAGACCTGCGCCGCCTCATCGTCAACGCGGTGTATTCTTTCACCGGACTGGAAGTGCCGCAGAAAGCGGACGTGGCCATCGTCGGCGAATTCACACCGCATATGTATGGTTTCAACGGCTACACCAAAGGCGTGAAGCCCGAGGATCACGCGCTGAAAAAATAGCGCAGCCCACCGCTCCAGCATTCACGCCGCCGCGAGCGATGCGCTATCCACTCTACAACATCAGCGTTTTCAAAATCGGCTATCTGGCCGCACAACTCATCCCGCGACCCATCGCGCAGTGGATCGCCGGCTACTTCGGCGATTGGAGCGTGTGGCGAAGCGAAGAACTCCGCCGCGTGATGGGCGAAAACCTCCGCATCGCCACAGGCCGCACCGGCCCCGAACTCGCGCAACTCGTGCTCGACAACGTGCGCAGCTTCGCGCGGATGCTCGGCGACTACTTCATCTGCGCAAGCAACCACACCGAACGCGCCCGCGAACTCGTCACCAAATGGAACGGCATCGAACACCTCGAAGCCTCACGCGCACGCGGCAAGGGCACCATCCTCATCACCGGCCACCTCGGCCATTGGGAACTCGGCGGACTTTTACTCGCGCTCGACAAAGTCCCCATCACCGTCGTCACCCTCCCCGAGCCCACCAATGAACTCATGCAATGGCGCGAAGCCACGCGCCGTCGCCTCGGCATCAAAACCATCGCCGTCGGCCCCGGCCACGACTTCGCATTCGTCGAAATGCTCCGCACCCTCCGCAACAACGGCGTCCTCGCCATGCTCGTGGATCGCCCCTACTCCGGCACCGGAATGCCCGTGCGGCAGTTCGGCCACGACACACAATTCAGCACCGCCGCCGCCACGCTCGCACACCATACCGGCGCAAGCATCGTCCCCGCATTCGTCCTTCGCCAGCCCGATAACCTCTACCACGCCATGGCCTGCCCCGCCATCGAGCAAACCCGCGGCGACCTCCGCGAAACACTCGCGCCCAATGTCCAGCGCATCGCCGACCTTTTCGCAGAACTCATCCGCCAGCACCCAGAGCAATGGTTCAACTATGTCCCTGTCTTCACTCATTAAAATCGCACTCACCCTCGCACTCGTCCCCTTACTGCATTCACAAGACCTGAGCGCCGACGAACAAAAAACCCTCGTCACCAAACTCCAGCTACACCGCGCGCAAAACCCCGCACTCGCCGCCGACTTCACCGAGGAAAAAACTACCCACCTCCTCAACAAACCCGTCATCAGCAACGGCACCATCGCCTTTCAAACTCCGAACAAATTCCGGCGCGAACTCAAAGGCAACTCCCCTAGCATCACCGTCTGCAACGGCAGCGAACTCTGGATCTACTACCCCAACTTCAAACAAGCCGAGCACTACACACTCGGCCAGCGACAGGGCTTCGACGACAACCTCGCCGCACTCACCGCCGGCCTCAATTTCACCGACGTCGAAAAATACTTCCGCGTCGCCGCAGCGAAAGACGGCCCAGCCAGCCGCATCACACTCACTCCGAAAAACAGCAGCCTCAAGCGCGTCCTCACCACACTCACCGTCTGGCTCGACGCCGAAGGCGCCGTGCATAAAACCGACTCCACCCTCCCCAAAGGCGACCGCATCGTCACCACATTCTACAACGTCCGCGCCACCAAACAAAGTGACGCCAGATTCGACTACACCCCGCCCGCCGACGCGCAAATCAGCACCCCGCTCGGCAAATAGCGCGCAACGAAAATCTCCTTTACCTCCCCCGCCCCGCGCCTACTTTCCGCCCCCTCCGCACTGCCTCATGGTGTAATGGTAGCACAGCAGATTCTGAATTGTGATTTTGACACTTTCATGACGTTTCTAGGCGTGTCTTTGCTGATCAGGTTTACCTCGTAAAAACGGCGTTTTTTGAAGTTTCGCCAGTTTTGCAGAGGGGTGCGAGAAACGGCGTGATTCTAGCACAAATTCTAGCACACAATGCAGCCGACTTTATGTCAGCTGTGCCGACCCATGTTTACCAGCCGGCGCATGATGGCACCGCGGTTCCGGCCCGCAGGATCCATTTTCACCCGACGCTCGTCACACACACCGGCAGATCACGTATCGGCCTGCGCCTCGTTTTTTGACCACAACTTCCGATTTTTTGGAAAAAAAGACCGCAGCGTGTCTGTAGAGGCTTTTCCATCATGAAAGCAAAAGGTTCAAGCATGCCCGATTCGGAGGTCGGGCAAATCCGACATCGGTGACGGATTTGAGGTCACGGAACCGAAACGTCAGTCACTGCTGAATCGATGGCTGCCATGCGCATCGTGAATCGTGAGCACGGCGTCGTCTTCGATGATGTGAAGAACGTGCTTCGAGAATCACGGATGCTGAAGCACGGTGACTTTTCTCCACAGGACGATCACCGCAATGATCAACCCGATCGTGATGGCCGGCCAGATGACGCAGAATATCCAGACATTGATCGCGTTGTAGGTCGTGCCGAGTTTGCGGGCGGCCCATTCGAGGAGAGCCACGCATTGGCTGAAGATGAAGTCGATCATTCGTGGTGCCGTGCAGTTTGTGACGTGATGTGAAGAGCGCCGAGAATTTGATTTTCGAATCATCGATTACGAAATGGCCGGAGCGACCATGCGGCAAGAGACGTTCCGGCACGGAACCTAGCAATTGCGGCGATGAAAAGCTAGAGTGTCGCTTTGCTGCTGAAACCCGCTTTTCCTGTGGGTTTCAGTTTCGATTTGCAAAGTTGGTAGCTTTTAACTGCTGGCATACCAAAGAAATTTTTTACGCAGATGCGTAACTGGGTGGAAAATTGTGTGCGGTGTTGAGAAGCCCCGTCGATGAATCAGTCGCTGCTGTGTCTGGCCGCGTCAATTGCCTGCCTGCTGATCTTTCCGCGCTTTGAGTCTGGAAAAAGCTTTTCCGGAGTCACTCCCAGCGCAACCGACAGAAGCAGAACCTCGGCATCGTTCACCAGACGCACCCGCGCTTCGATCTTGGCCAGCGTCCCGCGTGCGAGCGCCCATCCGATGCGCTGACACTTCGCGGCCAGAGCGTCTTGGGAGATACCTTCCTCAACCCGCAGTCGGCGGACTTGCGGACCGATGATGTTCTGTTGTGGCATTTGTTCCGAAATTGGAGCTTGACCGTTACATGCCACGGCGCGAGAAAGTGCTCCGAAAGCGGAGCATTCCGCTCTGCCGCAAAACCAACAAAATAATCAGGAGGAAACAAACATGATCACAACCTTGGCGTTACTCGCCCTCACCCCATCTGCCTTGGCAACCCCGCCGCTATCCAATGCAGCGCACGTTCAGAAGTCCGCCTACGACTGGCAAACCCAGACCACGCAAGTTGAAGGCAGCCAGAAGGCCGGAGATCCGAAAGTTATGATGTCAACTTTCACTGCCACCTACTCCTTTAATGCGATCGACGACTGGAATAGCGACTAGAAGAACGAATCGTCCGCGCCAAATCAACTTCGCCGGGGGAAACCTTCCCCCGGCTCTCTTCCATGCTGCTTGTTCTGACTCACAGCGGAGATCATACCTCCAGCGATCTGCTTTCTAAGCTGCATGGCATTCCGCTATTTCGTTTCAACATCGATCTATGGAAGCACTACCGATGGGAGGTCGGTGGTGACAGCTTCAGAATCCAAGATCCGACAGGCCGCGTATGCGAGGAGAACGGCACCTATGCAGTCTATCTGAGGAAGCTCTTCTTCGATCCCGTTTACATTGATATCCCAGCGGGCGGCAGTGAAGAAGCATGGCGTCGTGAGGAACTGGTTCAGCTTTTCAACGGCATTCGGGATCTGGCCTATGCATCGGGGAAGCTTGCCCTCGTAAAGCCAGCGCGATTCGCCAGCAAGGTTCGCCAGATGCGGCTGGCGAAGCGTTGGTTCCCGGTTCCCGAGTGGAAGGCTTTTCACGAGGTAAACCCAAGGGGATTTAGTGCTGGCACGGTGGTAAAGAGTTTCGCTGCGACGCCAGTTGGGAGCGGTGCGCATTTGCTCGTCAAAGAAGTTGATGCAGGATGCCTCTCTGCTGAGTTTCCCTGGTTCGTCCAAGAAAAATCTCCTGCGACGCATGACGTTACGGTTGTGTTCGTGAATGGCCGTCTGTTTGCCTACGAACTGCTACGTGATTTCGATGGCGTGGACTCACGTCTTGCGACGGTAATAAATGAAGCGATCTGGCCACCATGCGAATTGACTCAAGATGACGCGGTCGGGATTCGTGCGATGATGAAGGAGATGGGTTTGGAGTTTGGGCGTTTTGATTTTCTCCGGGTTGGCGGGCGGTTATGGTTTCTGGAAGTGAACCCGAACGGCCAGTGGGGCTGGCTCGATCCGAATCAGGACAACGGCCTTTATCAAGCTGTTGCCGAGGAAATTCGTGCGGTCTGGGAGCGAAATTGCGGAAGTGCAGCGGTAGCTTGAGATGTGCAACGAACGTCCCAGAGACAACCCGCTATTGCGCCTTATATTATTTTGATGAAGCTCGTCGTTTCCATCGGCGTGTTTAATCGCTGAATCCAAAGCACTCGCTCTGATTCACAAAATGCAGGCAGCAGAAAAGGCCATGCGCGTCATGACGCTCTGAAGCCTCCTCCCTCCACGCGCTTTATCACAACGCCCCGGAATGCCGCAAACGGGCACCCGTGAAACAAACGCCAGTTTCGCGTTTACAGTCACCGAAGGTCCCACGACCTGCCTGCCGCCAGGCCGCGCTGGTCATGATCAAACGATGGAGTTGCTTGAGGTTCCACCCGGAGCGCATGAATTCGGAAGCGAGCCAGTCCAACAATTCCGGATGGCTCGGAGTTTCGCCGCGCACACCGAAGTTGTCGGGTGTCCGGACAATTCCTTCGCCAAAATGCGCCTGCCAGACCCGGTTGACGATGACCCTGGCGGTCAGCGGTTGATCATGGCTGGTCAGCCAACGGGCCAGCTCCAGTCGCCCACTCTGCTCTTTGGCCACTTTGGGAGTTTCATTACTGCAAAGCACTTGGACAAAGCCGCGCGGCACCGTTTCCTTCTCCAAGTTCAAATGGTTGCCGCGGATATGCACGGGCAGATCCCGAATTTTGTTCTCTTCGACCGCCAAGGTAAAGCTCGCGGGGGCCGGCCTGGTTTTTTCCAGCGCGTCGCGAGCGGATTCCAAGTCCACAATGACTTCTTTGGTGCTGCTTGGATAATACTGACGCGGTTCGTCAGGCGGGTGGAAACAGCCCCCGTGGGCGAACAGCGCATCGTACGTCTCGATCAAAGCCAACCCCTCCCTTTGGGTATCCGAAAGTTCGTTAAATTCCCAGCGCGCTACCACGTCCTCATTCTCTGCTGTCCCGGGATTTGTAAAATGCGCCTTTAGCTGATCCGCACCGAGCGAGCGCTTGTAAAGATGAACTTCGTCCACCAATCCTTTGAAACTCGCCGACCCATCAGGCTTTTGTCCCAGAACAAGTGGGCCGCTGCCTGCCGTCCGTTGCTTTCCAACGTCCGTCGCGTCCGCAAATTGACCATCCACGAACAGCTTCATGACCGAACCGTCAAAAGTCATCGCCACATGATGCCACTGCGCGGTGCTCAGATCCATCTTCCTGCTCCAAACTTCAAAAAGGTTGTCCTTTCCGCCGGCGATGTTGAGCAGCGCCCCCAGGCGTTCCCGCCCGTGAGCCAGCGCAAAATGTCCGGCCGTGTTCTCGTCGCCATTCTTCCCCACGATCCAGCAACGTTGCTCCTTGTCCTTGGACAATTCGCCCACACGCACCCATGCTTCAATCGTGAGTTGCTGCGGTTCCAGCTCTGGCGCGGAAGGCATCTCCAGGTGGTTGTGGCCATCCGCTAGAAAGGCCGCACCGATGCGACCTGGTGCAAGTAACACGCCGTTGGCAGCCTCAAGGCCGCTTTTTTCGTTCTGGAGAAAAGCGGCCAGCAGGTCGGGTTCAGACGCCAGCCGCCGCAGCGTGCGGCTGACGTTATTGGTGGCATTGTCCTGGCTAAGCAAATTCCTCAAACCTTCCACCAGCTTGTTCAACAGTGGATCGTCAGCGGGAGGGTTTTCCGTGGATATTGTAAGAGCGAGGCAGTTTGGCAGCATCGCCCTCCACTCCACAGCCAATTCCTTATTCGCTCGGCTGATGGCTTCCTTGATTTCCCTGTTTTTATCCTCCATCAGCTTTTCGTGACTGTGAATCGCCGCAAGATGTTCGGCGTCGGTGATCCGCCGCTCGTTGAACTTTGAGACGAAATCAAGGTTCTCCATCGTCTTGGTGCTGCGAAAGATTCCCGCCAGCGCGTAATAGTCCCGCGTGGAAACTGGATCGAACTTGTGATCGTGGCAGCGCGCGCAGGTCACCGTTAGCCCCAAAAAGGCGCGGCTTACGACATCGATTTGTTCATCCACAATATCCATGGCCATCTTGGTTTTGTCCTGCTCCGCCAAAAGCTTCGGCCCGAGCACCAGGAAGCCGGTGGCGATCCATCGGTCGAAGATCTCCTGCTCTCTTAATCCATCGGTCGGCAGAAGGTCCCCGGCAAGTTGCTCCGTGATGAAATCATCGAAGCTCTTGTTGTTATTCATCGCGCGAATGACCCAGTCGCGGTAGCGCCAGGCGTTGGCCATGACTTTGTTTTCATCCACCCCATTGGTGTCGGCGTAGCGGGCCACATCGAGCCACCAGCGTCCCCATCGTTCCCCATAGCGTGGCGAGGCCAGCAGCCGATCAATCATCTGCTCGAAGGCATTGGTCGAGGTGTCCTTGAGAAATGCGTCGATCTCCCCGGGTGTCGGGGGAAGGCCGGTCAGGTCGTAGGTTGCACGGCGGATCAATATCCGTCTTGCCGCCTCGGGCGAGGGATGCAGGCCGCGCTCCCTTAGCTTTGCGGCAACGAACTGGTCAATGGGATTGGTTTTTTGAGTGATTGGATTGTCCAGCGGGGGAAGCGCGGGGTCACGGATGGGTTGAAATGCCCAGTGCGCTTTGCCTTGGTTATCCACGCCAGTCAGTTTGAGGCTTGGCTCTTCATCGCGGGGGTCGGCGGCACCGTCGTTCACCCATTTTTTAAGGTTTTCGATAATGGCATCAGGCAGACGCTCCTTCGGTGGCATTTGCAGGTCACGGTTGCCATACTCGACGCATTCAATCAGCAGGCTTTTCTCCGCGTGACTGGGAACAATCGCCGGCCCCGTCTCGCCCCCGCGCAAAAATCCGGCCTTCGAATCGAGCCGGAGCCCTCCCTTGAGCTTCTTGCTGGTGGCGCTGTGGCATTCATAACAGCGTTCCACAAGAACCGGGCGGATGTTTTTTTCAAAAAACTCTATTTGTCCTGGCGTCGTAGCATGGCACCATGAAGCAAGTATCACGGTGAGAGAAAGGCCGATTCCAGCCGTCATCGAAGTTGGTTGCGATGAGACCTGTATCATGGGTTCGTTAATGTATGGAGCTCTCCTCCGGAACAAAATTCATTGGTATTCGATCTCCGGCCAGTCCAGGCAATCGCGCGGAGAAGCACGAGGCGAAAGGCCGGTTGCTCAAAGGATGTCCATCGGAGGCCCTGAATCCATGCGAAGGCTCGATAGCCATCCTTTTCAACCGACCACATCTGAGGGATTTTCCGGTAAGTAGCGGGTTGCATTCCTTCTTCCAAGCTGGCCTCGGCCAGCGGATGTGCTTTGGGGCTGATGTGGAGTTGATCGCAAATCTCGTTGCGGTTGCGTATGTTTTTGGCATCAGACGGTGGTATTGAACATTTTGCGCAACCACGGCGGGATTTCCGTTCGGCGGCAGACAGCGGTGATTTCGTAGCCCTGCTCGACTTTTTTCACGCTTCCTTCGGCGATCCAGTCGGCAATGCGGTCACCTTGATCATCGGTGACAGAGAGTTTGGTGTAGGTCTGGCAACCAGTGAGAAAGACGAGAGCTAAGAGCCGCAGAAATTTCACGGCTCGGAATCTGGCAGGACTGTTCTTTGGCGGCAAGGTTCGACTGCGGACGATGCATTTCGTTCAGCAAAGCGGCCTGCTAAAAACGATGTTATTTGATACAAACCCTGCTTGCTTCGTGCGAAGGGCGTGAGATCATGCCTTTGAGAATTTCCGCCCTGCCGTCAACATACCAATATGAAACTCGCGCTATTTCTCGCTCTTGCGATTCACGGCTCCATGGCCGCTGAGCCGACCAAGGAGCAACTCGATTTTTTTGAAAGCAAAGTGCGCCCCGTGCTCGCGGAGAATTGCTACAAGTGCCACAGCATCGAAAAAGGAAAGGCGAAGGGAGGTCTCACCCTGGACACCCGGGACGGCGTGCTGAAGGGGGGCGATGACGGAGCGGTGATCAAAACAGGAGACCCTGCGGCGAGCCGGCTGATCAAGGCAGTCAATTATACTGATCCCGACACAGCGATGCCTCCCAAAAACGGTGGTGGCAAACTTCCCGACAAGGACATCGCTGCACTCTCTGAATGGGTAAAGATGGGAGCGCCCGACCCGCGGCTGGCTCCGGCCAATGGAAAAATTGTAGGGAAACTCAGCGGCTTGAACGACGATGCAAAACTTCACTGGGCCTACCAGCCACTCTCTGAATTTTCGGCGCCGCAGGTGAAGTTAAAAGAGTGGGTGCGTAATCCGATCGATGCCTTTGTTCTAGCGAAGCTCGAAGCCGCCCGCATGACTCCAAACCCGCCGGCAACACGGGAGGCGCTCATACGCAGGGCATCATACGACCTGACGGGGCTTCCACCATCACCGCAGGAAGTGTCGGCTTTCGTCAATGACCGCGCACCCGATGCTTGGGAGCGCGTGGTGGATCGTCTGCTCGCTTCCCCGCACTACGGTGAACGATGGGGACGCCACTGGCTGGACACTGCACGGTATTCGGACACGACTGGCGGGGACAAAAAAGTCGCCGAGGATTATCGTTACGCACACGCATGGACTTACCGTGACTACGTCATCCAATCATTTAACGACGACAAGCCCTACCGCGATTTCGTCATCGAACAGCTCGCAGCGGATCGCATTTCAAATATCGAGGAAAACGACCCGCGGCTGGCGGCGCTTGGTTTTTTGACGGTTGGACAGCGGTTCAAAAATAAGAACGACGAAATCAACGATCGAATCGATGTGGTCTCTAAAGGTTTTCTGGGGCTCACGGTGGTTTGCGCACGCTGCCACGATCACATGTTCGATCCCATTCCGACCGAGGATTACTACGCGCTCCACGGCATCTTCTCGTCCGTTTTTGAGCCGAAGGAGAAACCACTCGTTGGCACGCCGGTGGATCCGGAAAAGTTTCGCGATTTTGCTACGAAGGAGGCGATGTTTGAGCAGAAAAACCGCGAGACTTACTACCGGATAGTCGGACGCTACATGAGCGATTTTCGCAGCCATGCCGCCGACTACCTGCTCGTTACACTCTGGGGGAACGGCCAGAAGCTCAGCCGCGAAGAGCAGGCGGAGCGCAATGATTACATGCGGGACAAAGGGCTCGAGGAGGACATCGTGAAATACCTGTCCGGGCGCGTCAGGAATACTCGCGACCCGGTATTCGGACTGTGGGCACAGTTTCTTGATTTGCCTACGGAGGACTTCGCCGGGCGCGCGCAAAAAATCATCACGGACATACAGACTGAAACCAAGCCCCGCGACCGCAAGCCGGTGAATACGCTCTTGCTGAATCTTTTCAAGGCGAGCCCCACGCCCCACAACGTGGACGATGTTGCGGCGCTCTACGGAAAACTTTTCAATGCAATCGAACCGCACGCAAAGGCGTTCATGGAACAGGCTGAGAAGGCAGCAGAACCTGCGGCGGCTACGGCGGGCATCCAGCCGGAAGTGATACAACTGCTTGAATTCCCGGTGCGGGTAATCCCGAACTGTGAACTCGACGCTGTCGCAATCCGTGATGCGATTCAGCGCTTTCCAGATCGGAAAATGGCGATGAAAGGGATGCAGCAATTTGCCTTCAACGATATCAACACCCTCGAACTCACGCACCCGGGTGCCCCTGCGCGCGCGATGGTCATCAATGACATCCCGAATCCGCGCAACTCACCCGTCTTTATCCGCGGCCAGTCCGAAAACAAGGGGGACATAGTGCCGCGCCGTTTCTTGGAAATACTGACCTACAGCGGCAAACCTCAACCATTCAAAGAAGGCAGCGGTCGTTGGGAACTGGCGCAGTGCATCGCCGCACATCCTCTTACGGCGCGAGTGGCGGTGAATCGTGCGTGGATGCACCATTTCGGCGATGGATTCGTGCCCACACCCGACGACCTCGGTGTGCAGAGCGAAAAACCAAGCCATCCCGAACTTCTAGAATGGCTCGCCGCGCATTTTATGCAGTCCGGCGGAAGCCTCAAGCGGCTGCACAAGCTCATTCTGACAAGCAACACCTATCAGCAGTCCGCCACGACACGCCCGGATTACGAGGTGCGGGATCCACAAAATCGCCTGCTATGGCGTGCAAACATTCGCCGGCTCGACTTCGAAGCCATCCGCGACTCGCTGCTCTCATTCAGTGGAAAACTCGACCCGCAAATCGGCGGAAAACCAATCAACCTTACAGACGAGCCCTACAGTTACCGCAGGAGCGTGTATGGTTTTATCGATCGCGGCAACCTGCCGGAGTTGATGTCGCAGTTTGATTTCAGCAATCCCGACATGCCGAACTCGAAACGCTCGACAAGCATTGTGCCGCAACAAGCGCTATTTTTGATGAACAGCCCGATGGCTGTGGACGTAGCGCGGAAGGTGACGCAGCGGCCGGAGTTTACCAGTGCGAAGGACGACGCATCACGGGTGCGTGCGCTTTACGCGATATTGTTTCAGCGAATTCCGCGCGCGGAGGAATTGGATCTGGCGGCACGTTTCCTTGCTGAAAACAGTGCATTTGTCTCCGGTTCCGTTGAAGTTGCCGAACTGGATGTCAAACAATCACAGATGAGGGCGATGAAAAAAGCGAACGGTAAAAACGGAAACAAAATCACGATTAAAAACGAGGGCGAGATCGTCGAGCGAAAGCCGCTGACAGCATGGGAACTTTACACACACGCACTGCTTTTCACGAACGAGATGGCTTATGTGAACTGACGGCGGCACTAGTAAGCACGCCGCTCGCGGGTTGGTTGATGACATGGTTCGCAAAATAATTCCATTTCTCTGCGCCACGACTTTGCTGGCCGGTGATGATGCGCCCGGTCGGCGCGTGCTGGCGCTCGATCTCGAAAAGGCCATCCGGTTTGGGCGGGCGAAGAATTTTACTGCAAGGAATTTGCTTTCGCGCCCGCCGCACCGGAAGCGGTCAGAACGGGGACGGGCGTCGGGGAGTGAGGGGGTCTGATCCAAATTTGCCGCTCGTAGCCTACATTTGGCCACGATGGGCTTATGGATTTCCAACTCCCCGCCGCTGCAACCGCCAAGCGCGGGCCGGGCCGTGAAGCGATTGTGCTCTGCTGCAAAAGTGCGGATTTCTTTTCTTCACATCTCGCCGCCGTGAATGCGAAGCCTGTCCTGCTCACTACGCAACTCATGTATCCCGGCGGTTTTCTACTTCGTGCTGCGCTCGATGGCTGGACTGCCAAGGAATCGCCCGAGAAAATTCTCCAACGTGCCGCTGCCGCATACGCACGCAATCAGAAGATCAGTGTGAAGGCCGCCGCAGGAGTTTTCACTACAGGCAAGCCGTAGCCGCTCTTATCCGATGAGCGCCTTTACGACTTTGCCGTAGTTATCAGTGAGGCGGAAGTCGCGGCCATTGTAGCGATAGGTGAGCTTCTCGTGATCGAAGCCGAGGAGCGCGAGCTGCGTCGCGTGCAAGTCGTGGATGTGGACTTTGTTTTCCACGGCTCTGGCTCCGAATTCATCGGTCGCGCCGTAGGTTTGTCCGCCTTTCACGCCGCCGCCGGCCATCCATGCGACCATCGCTTTGCCGTTGTGATCGCGTCCGGGAGCGTCGTTGCCATTGCGATCCTTTGTCACGGTGCGCCCAAATTCGCCGCCCCAGATGATCAGCGTGCTGTCGAGCAGGCCGCGTTGCTTGAGGTCTTTGATGAGCGCCGTTGCGGGCGTATCAATCGCGCCTGCTGTGCGAGGCAGTGCGGTTCCGATGCCGCCGTGCATGTCCCAGCCGCCGTGCTCGACTTGCACAAAGCGGACGCCGCGTTCCACGAGGCGGCGTGCGACGAGCAGCTTCGAGCCCATGTCGGTCTTGCCATACATTTCCTGAATATCCGCAGGCTCCTTGTTCACGTCGAACGCCTCGGTCGCCTCGGTCTGCATCTTGAACGCCATTTCAAATGCCTCGATGCGCGCTTCGAGTTGCGCGTCTTTTTGCAGCGCAGCGGCGTGC
>CAIYUV010000270.1 GCA_903929475.1 uncultured Spartobacteria bacterium | reverse complement strand
CTGATGGCTAAACCCACGGACATTCGCTGGCTACCCGAACCGGAAGATCACGACTACCCGGCGGCACTGTCCTATTTGTGCCTGATATATGACGATAAAATAAGCGCGGATTATGTCGGCAAGTTGAGGCATGCCCCGATGGGCGAATTTAAGGCGAAAGATATTTTCAGAGCGTCAGGCCTGTCGCTACTCGGCGTAAGTAACGCGCATGTTGAGAAGAATAAACAAAAAATAGACACGCAACGTGCGTTATCGCCGCTACTGTTGGTGCGGGATTCTGCGCATGGGAAAGTCATTGTTGCCGATGGGTATCACCGCCTGTGCGCTGTTTATGCGCACCATGAAGATGCAGTGATTCCCTGCAAGATTGTGTAGCGTACATTTTGCAATGATGAACATACTTAATCAAAGTCCATTGACTGATTGTGAAATCGAGGAGCTCGACGTATTTTTAATGGATTCTGAGGGTATCGAGGAGGCGATGGACATCGCAAGTCTCGACGGTTTCCTGACTGCAATTCTGTGCGGGCCCAAGACAATCATGCCTAGCGAATGGATGCGCTGGGTGTGGGATATGGAAAAGGGTGAGGATTCTCCGGAGTTTAAGACTCAAGAGCAGGCACAACGCATTATCGGCCTGCTCATGCGGCACATGAACGACGTTGCTCAGACACTTAGCCGGACTCCAGAGCAATACGAACCGCTACTCATGGAAAATCCCAATAAGGGAGACCCTATTCCGATCTTGGACGAATGGTGTTGCGGCTTTATGAAGGGAGTTAGCTTGGATCCTACGGGTTGGCTCCCGGTTACCGATGGCAATCCGGATTGGATGTCGGCCATTATTCTCTATGGCACAGAAGAAGGCTGGGACGTGCTTAAGAAGAAAAACTTTTCACTTGATGAACATAAGGCACTGGCTAAGGGTTTGCCTGATACCGTTCAGAAAATCCACGCATTATTTATGGGGCAGCGCCAGGCGCAAATGGCGCAAGGGAATTTACCCGGCTTGATCCGTCGTGAACCTATTCGCAACCCAAATAAGGTTGGGCGTAACGATCCATGCCCGTGTGGCTCGGGCAAGAAATTCAAACAGTGTCATGGCAGTCCAGAACGCTTGCATTAATTGTTTTGAAAATGACACTTGTGGAAAAACCTAACTTGCTGCTTCGGCCAGACCGCCGGAACCGGGTCCATCAGATCCATCCATGTAAAGTGCAATCGTCAGCGGGAATTGGCAGCCTCACGCTGCTCCCGATACCACCGCTGAAACTCAACCACCATCAGCGTCGTCTGGGCCGCATCCTCGGCTAGTTTTTCGCAGGCGGCAGCAGGTAAAAGTGTAGGGACGGAGGCCATCACAAAACCAACGCCACCTCTGCCTGCCGCCTAATCACCAACCCCGGCAGCACAACACCGCCGCCATAGACCCACCGCCGCAACTCAGTAGCTGCACTCGACCAGTCCCTCAGATTGACCCGCCGCCGTAGCGTTGATGTCTGCAGGCGGCCAGCGCCGAGATTAAAAGTGAAATCGACGATGGCGGCCAGTCGGTGCTCTGGCTCGGTGG
>CAIYUV010000269.1 GCA_903929475.1 uncultured Spartobacteria bacterium | reverse complement strand
GACGGGCGATGACGCGACCGATGCGGTATACATCGCAATGACGACGCGCGATGGCGCAGAGGGCGTGGAGTTTTTCGCGCGGGAAGATGCTTTCGTGCCCGGCGATTTGCAGGACGCTGTCGGCGCTGGTGTAGAGAATGGGATGGCCGGTGCGGAGGTGTTCGGGGCCGAGTTCGTCGAGCACGACGGTGCCACTGCGGGGGAAGTTGCCGATGAAGGTGACGCCGCCTTCGCGCTCGATGGCGTGGATGAGCGCATCAGGGAAACGCTCGAATACGGGAAACGGCTCGGGGAGGATCGCTCCGGCGATTTCCCAATGGCCGGTGGTGGTGTCTTTTCCCACGCTGCGCTCGCTCATCCGTCCCCAACTCGCGACGGGCGCGGGAGCGGCGGGCACACCGCGGATGGCAGCGAGGCCGAGTGCTTCGAGGGTGGGTAAAGTGAAACCGGGAGTGTTTGCGTAGATGTGGCCGAGGGTATCCGCACCTTCGTCGCCAAAAGCAGCGGCGTCCGGCGCGTGGCCGCAGCCGACGGAATCGAGGACGATGAGAAGGGCGCGCATGGCGTCCAAAAATTACACACCCACGGGATGCCACGCCGTCTTCATTTCGACGGTGTCGAGTATCCAGTAAGGGTCCTCGGCCTTCGCGGTGAACCATTCTTTTTCCGTGAGCGCGCGGCGGGCGTAGCGCTTGAGATTCGTGGCGCTGCCGGATTTCAAAATGGTCGCGGTGGCGGGATCACCGGCGTCCACGATGGCGTTCACGTCCATGTGCGTGGCGAAGTGCGGGGCGAGTTCGGCGCGGGTGCCGGTGAGGATGTTCACGACGCCGCCGGGCAGATCGCTGGTGGCGACGATTTCGCCAAAGGTGAGTGCGGGGAGCGGGGCGCGTTCGCTGGCGAGTGCGATGCAGGTGTTGCCGCTGAGAATCGCGGCAGCGGCGAGCGTGACGAGGCCGAGCAGCGCGGGGGCGTCGGGGCAGACGAGCACGACGACGCCGGTGGGCTCGGGAAAGGTGAAATTAAAATGCGGCGTGGCGACGGGGTTCACGCTGCTGAAGAGCTGCGAGTATTTGTCCGTCCAGCCCGCGTAGTGGACGAGGCGGTCAATGGATGCGTCCACCTCGGCACGCGCGGTTTTTTTTGCGCCGCTGCGCGAAAGCTCGTCGGCCAGTTCCCCGGCGCGCTGCTGCAACATCTCGGCGGCGCGGTAGAGGATTTGCCCGCGAAGATACGCGGAGGCTTTCGCCCAACCCGGCTGCGCCTTGCGCGCGGCGACCACGGCATCGCGGAAGTCTTTGCGCGAGGCGACGCAGTAATTGGCGAGGTGTTCGCCGTCGGGAGATTTAGCGGCGACAACGCGACCGCTTTCGCCGCGAGGGAATTTTCCGCCAATGTGAAGCTTGTAAGTTTTGAGCACAGGGAGGCGCATGGGGATGACGAATGCCGGATGTCGGATGCCGAATCAATGACGAAAGCCGCACAGCCTCCATCCATCTCCTTGCAGGAACTGCGCGACGCACCAGCGGAAAGCATCCGTTTCATTGAAGCCCGGACATCACTCTTTTTCGCAGGTGGACACATCCCGCACGCGGTCAGTTTGCCCCGCAAGGAATTTGCCAGTGCGTTTGCCCGTGTGGTAGGTGCAAATAATCTGTCTGGCCCTTGGCCCTTTGTTCCAGCCTCCTTCCTCTTCCTGTTATTCAGGAGGCGCTTCGTTCATTAGCGTGTTCTCCGCCGCGCCTCAGATCGACGCTTGGTTACAAGATCGGGACCGAGACTGGCAGCGGGACCCTGTAGTCTGCGCTCATCAGATGCTTGCTGGTCAAGATCAAGATTGGCGTGCATCATCTGCATCCGATAGAAGCCGACAACCCCATCCTTATAGCCATTCTCTCGGGCGTGTGCATTGTGGCTGCGGGTGGAGGAACTATCAATGCCCGCTAGACGAATAGCTTCGTTGAGATCGTCAACGCACCCGTGCAAATCGCCAACGGCGCCCTTCGAGCTTGAACGCTGGAAATAGGTGTTGCTGTCCTCGGGATCGAGTTCGATGGCCTTTGTGAAGTCGTCTATCGCGTCGAGATCGAACTTGAGGGATTGTAGGCATCCGCCTCGCATACCATAGACATCTGCGCCCTCAAACCCCGAGTCGATTGCGGTATCGAAGTAATGTAGTGCCTGCTGAACTTCGTTCTGAAAATAAAGTTCTTTCCCTCGCTCAAGCGCCTTGTAGCCGTTCTGCCATAGACGCTCGTTTTCTGTCAGTCCTGTGGTGGGCTTCTTTATCGGTCGTTGAAGTGTGGCGAATTCGGTCGTGAGAGATTTTGGCACGTTGAGTGATCGTCGCACAAGGTCTGCGCACTGGCGGAGGGTCGCTTTCTCGACGCGATCACGGGCTGCGCGAGCCGCTGGGGTAAAGGCCTCGGGCTCACGCTTAGTCGCCCAAGCCGCATAGGTAGCGGCGCCACTCGCCGCCTGCGCCAGCCGGAAACAATCACCGTCTTCCGTGGCATAAACGGCCCACGCTGCGGAACGAGCTGCTTGGGCTGCACAATAAACCAAATCGCCGTCGCCGGTAACGCAGTCGGCCGCGTGGCCTGCACGCTGCACCTGCTCTAATGTCGCCTCACCGCGCGCCCATGCTTCGGCGGTCTCAATTGCTTTAAGTGGACGCCGTTCGCCGGGCTTGACGTATCGGAGCGCCAGCCGCGCGCATTGACACGACGCGAGAACAACTTGTTGGTGCGTTGGCCATCCCGGCTGGTCGATCATGTGTGTGCAGAACCACAGCAACCAATCGCCGCGGTCGGAGGTTGCCCACATCTGCTGGAAATCCTTTCCTGCGATTTCAAGCCAGACCGGGTGCCTATACCATGAGCGTAGAACGCGCGAAGTAGAAGCACCAAACAAGAGCGACACCGCCAACCCAAAGTGCCCGCCTCTCTTCATTTTGATCTCAGCGACACCGAGTAGTTTGATGATCGCCTCAAGTTTTTGAGCTTCGTTCACTTTTGTCATTCGATTACGGGACGCGTGCAGAGTCGCCTAGACCCAAGCTCACCTGCTGGCACCTGCGCCAGTAACGACTCCACTCCTGAAAGCCTGCCCGCAGGTGACAGTCAGGTGCAGCGCCGTGTTAGGGCTGAGGATCACCCACAGAGCGCAGAACTAAGTGACCTGGGCAGCAGTATTTCACGACTTCTACCCGATATGGCCCATATGTGCATATCGTCACGCTTCCTGGCCCATCCAGCTCTTTGTCGGGAGTCCGACCATCGTCTGAGTGAAAGTCCATCGTATGATCGGCACGTATCACTACTCCGCCGTTGGTTGGCTTTAGGATGCCCGGATGTTCCAACACAGTTTGGAGTGGAACTCCTTGGTTCAGTTGAGAGATTTTTGGATTCATTGGAAAACGGTGGTGCTGGCCCTAACATCTGATTAAGCTGACCGGAGGCGTGGTTTTAGTCGGTCTATTCCGTGGGCGGGGCTGTATGGGGGCGGAATGTGGAGGAGAGATGCAACAGGTGTCAATCGGGAAAATAATTGGGCTTGGCGGAGGAAATAGGGTCAGACAAATTATTCGTTTCCAAACCGCCAAGCCCCGCGCTGGAGTTGTTTCGCCTTCGCCTCCAACTCTGCCAGTTTTGCCAGATACGCCCGCGAGTCCCTTCCATCATCGAGCGCCGTGCGTGTGCCGTAGATGCGGGCAAGGCCATTCTCGATCCGCAAAATACGAGAGGCAACCCATCGCGATGAGTCCCGGAGGGACTGCCCGAAATTAGCCGGCGGTGAAGCGCAGCGAGAACCGCCGGAATGCCGCACCCAAACGATCCTGCGCCCCGGCAGGGGCGCGGGAATACACCGTCCGCCAAATTCCGCCGCCCCTGCCGGGGCGTTTGCCGTGTGTGACGGGGAACCGGTGGCTGACGCCGACCGGCTAATGTCGAGCAGTCCCTCCGGGACTCATTTGGGGAACGGTTCTTAGGGAAAAGTGGCAGCCTGATTATTAATCCGGCAACCAAACGGATGTCAGCTTCCTCTATATCTTATTCTTCATCTTATTCATATTCCCGATGCAGCCGGGCGGAAGAATAGGAGTAAGAATATGATTACGAATAAGACGAGGGTGCTATCCGTTTGGTTGCCGGAGTAATATTTGTTACAGGGAGAAAGAAGGTGATTTCCTCCTTTGAGAAAGATTGCGGAGGCTCAGAACAATCTTGCGGAGCCTCAGAGATCAAAAATCTGCCTGTCCCTTGTTCCAAAATGACGCCGGGCTTTGACTACGCTTCGCTCGCCGCTTGCGGCAGCCTTCGGCTGTCTATCTCCGCTTCGCTACGGTTCAGCCCTTTATCCGTGAACGCATTGATTTCCTTGGGCGTTGCCCAAGGCTGGTATGGATGCGGGCCGTTGGCTCTCAGTCACCGCTTTCGCCATCAAACGCAAAGCCCGTATGCATTCTGCATTCGCCTTTTGCGTGTCTTTGCGCTCCATCTATCCACGAACATGCAAAAGACCGACCGCATTTATATCGCCGGCCATCGCGGCCTCGCCGGCAGCGCCATTCATCGCGAACTCCAGCGCGCAGGCTACGCCAACATCGTCACACGCATGAGCGCCGAACTGAATTTGCGCGAGCGCGACACGGTGCGTGCGTTCTTTGAAAAAGAGCGGCCGCAAGTCGTGGCGGTCGCTGCGGCGAAAGTCGGCGGCATCAAGGCGAACAACGATTTTCCCGTGGAGTTCCTGCTGTGGAATCTCCAAATCCAAAACAACGTCATCGAGGCGGCGGCGGAGTATGGCGTGGAGAAACTGCTCTTCCTCGGCAGCTCGTGCATTTACCCGAAACACGCGCATCAACCGATCACCGAGGACGCCTTGCTCACCGGTCCGCTGGAGCCGACGAACGACGCGTATGCCATCGCAAAAATCGCCGGCATCAAGCTCTGCCAGTCGTATTCGCGGCAGTATGCAAAGCGGTTCATTTCCGCTATGCCGACAAATCTTTACGGCCCCGGCGACAATTTCGACCTCGCCAATTCACACGTCCTCCCCGCGCTGCTGCGCAAAATTCACGAGGCAAAAATGCGCGGCTACCACGAAGTCGTCGTGTGGGGCACCGGCACGCCACGAAGGGAATTCCTCCACGCCGACGACCTCGCCGCAGCCTGCCGTTTCCTGCTGGAAAACTACGACGACCCCGCGCTCATCAACGTCGGCTACGGCGACGACGTCACCATCCGCGAACTCGCCGAGACAATCTGTGAAGTCGTCGGCTACAAGGGCGAGCTTACTTTCGACACGACCAAGCCCGACGGCACCCCGCGCAAACTCATGGACAGTTCCCGCCTGCGCGCCCTCGGCTGGCAGCCCGCCATTTCACTCCGCGAAGGCATCCGCACCACCTACGAGTGGTATCTGCATCAGCAGGCGAAGTGAACGAAGAGTCATCGCACCGCCACCCGAATGTGGCTTGTTAAAGTGGGTGTGTTCGTATTAACAAGTGCGGCGATGAGCGAGTCCGATAAAGGTTGGGCATACTGCGCGAACTGTAATCACGCTTCGCGCTTCATACGCTTTGAGGTGAATCATCGTATGCACGCGATTTTCACAGTGCTGACGCTTGGTCTGTGGGGCATCAGTTGGGCGGCGCTCACCATCGGACAGCGCATACAACCCTGGCGCTGCGATAAATGCGG
>CAIYUV010000268.1 GCA_903929475.1 uncultured Spartobacteria bacterium | reverse complement strand
GCGGAGGCTAGCAATGTCAGATGACGGATGACGAGTGACGAATGAGGGCAATTACCACGCGCGCTCGATGGAGCGGCGCTTCCACAGGAACTCGAACATGTGTCCCTCGTGCGGCTGGTCCCACGAGATCGCCATCGTGGAGACGGGGCCGATGTTCAGTCGTTCGATTTCCGGGAAAGCCATGAGCGTCTCGATGAATGCTGCGTCCTTCGTGATCGCGGACACTGCGAGCGAATAGCCGATTTGGTGCAGCATCTCCGATTGCGGGCACTGCACCACGCTTGCGTAGGGACACAGGAATTCCTTGTTCGCCAGCGGATGCGCGAACGACTCGCAGTGCACAATCGTCGGGCGCAAGAAAATGCCGCCTTCGTGTTCGGCCTTGCGCGGGCCTCCACGATACTTTGCGGTCACGTCGGTTGCGCCGGGTGTCTTCAGTTCCTCCTCGATGCTCGCATCAATGAAGTCCGCCATCTTCGGATTCGCAAAGCCGCTCAGTCGCGCATTCGGGTCGTCATTTCGCGTCGGTAAAATCGGGCCGAGTCTCTGTGCGAGCGCGTCCGCGATTTCGGCGGCATATTTCGGCACCACGATGGCGCTGGCGTTGATGCACGAGCGTCCGCCGTTGTCCGCGATGCTTGCGGCCATCACGTCGAGGTAGTCGCGCCAGTTTTCGATCTGGTCGTCGCCAATGAGGATTTTGCTCCAGCCCGGACCGTGGACTTGGATCGCTGGGGTGTTTGCATACTGATCCGACGTCGCCTTGTCGCCGAAGATGAGCGCGCGTCCGCACGACTTCAAAATCTCGCCCGCGCCCTCGTGATCCGTCGGGTAAAAACCGAACGCCTCCGCAGGCACGCCCGCCGCGATGAACGCCTGAATCAAACGAAACGGCGTCCACGGCTCCTCGCGCCCCGGCTTGATCACGACCGGCGTTTTCAGCGCGATGGCCGGCAGCCACAGCGAATTCACCGCCGGCGAATTGCTCGGCATCACCAGCCCGAGCGCCTGACACGTGGGGAAAAACGCGAGCTTCGTCCCGAATTGCTCGCCCAATCCCGTGTCGATGATGCGCATATCCAGTCCGCGCGAGAGACCATTCAGCACTTCGCCGAGATGCGTGAGCGCGTGGTGAATCTTCGTCATGTTGCGCCGCACCATCACGTGGGGCAGCCCGCTCGTGGCGCTGAGCGTCGCCACGTATTCGTCCGCCGACTGCGTGTGACCACGGTCGCCGAGCGGCAGCGTGCCATTGAGAAAAAACTCCCCCGCTTTCGCCGAGAGCGCGATGAGATCGGCGACGGAAAATTTCCGCAACGCCACGCGTGCCTCGCCGAGCCGCTTGAAATCCTTGCGCAAAATCCCCGCGTTTATCGTCGAGACGACCGCCTTCACCTCACCGGTGCGGTGGTCTTTGATCTCCAGCTTGTCGAGGCTCTCATAGCTGCGCCCAAGACGAAGCACGGGAAGATGCGGAACATTGCTCATGCGGACGGAATACTACGTGAGCGTAGTATCTGGCAAAGGCTTTCTCCGCAGTCCCGACGGAGCCAATTACTTCACCGCCTTTGCGGTGAGCTTGAGGATGTGCAACTCCATCCAGCCTTCCGGCTGCGCCGCGCGATAGGTGCCCAGCAGCACGGACTGGCCGTTGTGCAGGGTGAGATTGGTGGTTGATTTGCTCGCGTGAAACCGCGGTTGCTCCACGGTGGTCTTTTTTCCGTCGGCCTCGACCGTGTGTTTATCGAAGCCGGTGAGCGTTGTGTGTGTGGCTTGCAGTTGCATATCCAGGCGCATCGTTTGCGTGTCGAGAACCGGCTCGATTTCCAATGTCACGCCGCAGTTGCGAGTTTCGAAGGCGGCGGGCGTTGCATCGCTCGCGGGAGCGATTTCTGGTTGCGGCTGTCCGGCATCCTCGGCGGGAGCGGCGGGCTTGACCTCCGCCGCTGCTGCATCGCGTGCGTTTACCGGCACCGGGGGATTTATTACTTCAAGACTGGGGATTCCCGGCGGCACGGGCTTTTTTCCCGCATTGGCAACCGCAGCGGCAAACTCGGTCGGGTATCGGACTTCGTTGTTGTTCTCCACGACCGCACGCTGTCCGCTCTTCGTGATGACCATCGGCCAGTCAACGAGCCTGGCTTTCTTTTTGGCGATCATTTCGTGCAGCGTCGTAACAGTTTTTTCGATCCGCTTCTCGTCTTTCAGCGATTCGATCAAAGGCATTGCGTCTTCGAGCGGCAGCGCGATGACCTGCAGTTCGACATGGATATTGTAGTCACCGGCATCGGGCGGCAGGGACTCGAAGCCCTCGAGTTTTTGCAGTTCATCGCGGGTGGGTTCATTTGCCACGAGCAGCAAGTCGTCAGCGTGCAGAACGGGTGCGAACGAGAGAGCGATGAGTAGGATGATAGATTTCATGGCCTGGATATTTTTGGTGGTTTGCTGTCGGAATTTTTTGCGGTGACGCGGATGAGCGATAAGTCGAAACCTTCGTCGGGTGCGGGCTGTTTATTCGCGGAGAGCAGCATCCAGCGGCCATTCGGTGCAGTCAGGTTGGCGGTGGTCCTGGTGGTGTGAAAATCCGGCTGGTCGTGCCGCACCCTGACACCAGCCTTGTTTATCAGCGATTCGAAGCGTCTGAAGCCAAGCAGGCGAACCGATTGAAGACAAAGTTGCAAAGAAATGGTTCGTCCGTCCGGCGATACCGTCGGTTCGACCTCCAGAGTGAAACCCGTGTTGCGTGTTTCGAAAGCTGTCGGCACGATTAAATCGGTTGGGTTTTCAATGGGTTTTGGAATGGCGTCCGGTGGCAGAAACTCCGTGGGATAATGCTGTTCGACGAGCGTTTCCGAAACAGATCGTTCACCGTTTACCGTGCAGGTCTTTTGCCAGGCGACCAGTTCCACCCGCCCTGCGGAGACTTCCTTTTGAATCGTGCGCACAGTCTCCTCGCTACGCTGTTCGTCATTGAGCGCAGGCACAAATTGTAACGCCGACTCTGCGGAGGCCGATATGGCCAGATGCTCGATGGTGATGCTCCAGACGCCCTGCGGTGCCTGCTCATCCGCCTGTGCAGCCAGTGTGCGTGCAAGAATCGCGAGGATATGCAGGTGGCGGATGTTCATTTTGCACCATCCTTTGATTCCGTGGTTGTCCATGCCCGGATGAAAAACAGTTCAAACGTCTTCGGCTGGTCGGGAAGTTTGTGGATGCCTGCGAGCGCACGCCCGCCGGTGTGCAGTGAAATGGTCGAGTTGTTTTTTGCGCTGAAAAATCTCGGCTGTTTTGCGACGATGCGAATCCCTTGCGGCGTGATGCCTGCGTCGCATTCATCCCAGCCGAGAAAGCGGACGTGCTGTGCCGCCATCAAAAACCGCACGTGCTGCCAGTCTCTCACAAACTCAACCTGACTGACTTCAAGTGTCATCCCCACATTGCGCGTCTCAAATGCCTTCGGTGTCAGCGCGATCGATTTCACGTCCTTCGGCAATGATTCCAAGTCCTTCTTTGAATCGAGATTGGGATATTTTGGCGCCTCGAATTCCGTCGCGTATTTCACCTCCTCGCAAGTCTCCGAGGATAGAATCCGCCATGGCTCGCCTTGTGCGAAGACCGTTGCGGCGACAGTTGCCTCACCCCGCCCGATTGCCGCCTGCACCTTCGCGAATGCCGCGTTCATCTTCGTCTCGTCGTTGAAATCGTCGAGCAGTGGAAAGACGAGTTTCTCCGGCGCTATGATGGCGCTCAGTTCGATGTGGAGTATTCTGGTCTTTTCAGCCGCTGGCGCGGGTGGCTCTGCTGCAACGACATTGAGAACAATGCAGAGGATGGAGAGGAATGTTCCGACGAGTCGCATGGCCGGTGTGTGACGTGAGGAAAGGGGAATTATTCGAGTTCTCCAGCCGAAATGAAATAAGTAACGCGACTGTCACGCCGACGGGCCGCGATAGCCTTCGGGGTCAATTTCCATGGCGCTGTAGCCGGCGGCGAGGATTTCGCGTTCGATGTGGCTTTGCGTTTCGGCGAGGCGGGGCATTTCGGCGGGGGCGATCAAGACGCGTGCGCGTGGAGGACGGCCGTTTTCTACGATGTGGCGGACACGGAAGACGCGGAAGCCGAGAGCGCGCAGGGCGCTTTCACCGAGTTCGATCATGGCGAGGGCGTCGGGCGTGACGGGTGTGCCCCACGGGATGCGCGAACTGAGGCACGGCTGCGCGGGAGCGTCGGCGGTGGGGAGGTTGAGTTCGCGGGAGAGGGCGCGGATTTCCGCTTTCGTGAGCGCGGCGTCGCGCAGCGGGGCGAGGATGTGAAAGCGGTCGGCGGCGGTGCGACCGGGGCGCTCGTGCGCGAGGTCGTCGGCATTTTCGCCGTAGGCGATGGCGTGGAAGCCGCGCGCCTTTGCGAGTGCGTCGAGGCGCTGGAAGAGTTCGGCTTTGCAAAAATAGCAGCGGTTCGGCGGGTTCGCGGCGTAGTCGGGATTGTCGAGCTCGAGGGTTTTTACGACTTCCACCTGCGCGCCAAAGGTGCGTGCGGCGGCGAGTGCTTCTTCGAGCGCGGCGCGCGGGAGGCTGGGGCTGTCGGCGATGACTCCGAGCACGCGGTCGCCGAGGACGGCGTGCGCCTCCGCGAGGAGAAACGTGCTGTCCACCCCGCCGCTGTAGGCGACGACGAGCGGCGCGTTGGCGGCGAGGATTTCGCGGAGTCTGGTGCGTTTTTCGTTCACAGCATGAGGCGGCGGAAAATTTCATCCATCGGCAACTGTAGGCCGACGTAGAACTCGCCGAATTCGCCGAAGCGGTGCGTCACTTCGTCGAAGCGCATTTCATAGACGATGCCCTTGAGGTCCATCGGGTCGTGCGCAAGCAGCGTCACACCCCATTCCCAATCATCGAGACCGGTGCAGCCCGTGATGAGTTGGAGGATTTTCCCCGCCCACTTGCGGCCCACGCGTGCGTGACCGCCCATGAGTTCCTTGCGCTGCTCGTGCGTGAGGCCATACCAGTTTTGGTTGTCGGTGCCGCGGCGTTTGCTCATCGGGTAAAAACACATCGCCTCCCATGGCGGGAGCACCGGGTAGAGCCTGTGCTTGAGGTAGTGGTCCATGCGCGTGCGCCATTCGCCGAGCGACTTGTCGAAATCGGGCGTGCCCTCGGTGAGTCCCTTGCCTTTCAGCTCGGCGACATACTCTTCCTCGGTCGAGGTGTATTCGCTGCGCTCGGTCATCGAGTAAAAGCTATACGCAGGCATGAGCACATCCGGCCCGAGTGAAAGCGTGAGGCGTTTCTCCAGCGCGTTGGCGAGTTGGAGGTCGGCGCAGAGCAGCATGAAACCGATGTCGGCCTTCGGGCTTACCATCGAGAAAGTAAGAATCTGCGCGCCCTCCGTGGCGCGGATTTCCTGGATGAGGTCGCTGAGCTTTGTGCGCGCGACCATCTTGTCCTCGGAGTCGAGCATTGCCCACTGGCCGTGTTCGACTTTGTAAAAAAGATGGAGGACGTGCCAGCCTTCGGCGGAGATGAGTTTCGGAATTTCGGTCATGGTCATAAAATGGTGCAGCGCTCTTTTTCCACCAACCCCGCGCCCCAGCAATCTCTTATGCGCAGGATCGCGTTATTCGACGGTCACGCTCTTCGCGAGGTTGCGCGGTTTGTCCACGTCGCAGCCGAGGTGGACGGCTGTATAGTAGGCGAGGAGTTGAAGCGGGATGCTGGCGAGAATGGGGGAGAGATAATCGGGGCATTCGGGAATCCACAGCACGTCGTCGGCGACTTTGGCGATGCGGTCGCAGCCTTCGGTGCCGACGGCGATGATGGGGCCTTTGCGCGCTTTCACTTCCTCAATGTTGCTGACGTTTTTCTCAAAGACCGAATCCTCCGGGGCGATGAACACACTCGGAACTTCCGGCGTGATGAGTGCGATGACGCCGTGCTTTAACTCGGCGCTCGGGTAGCCGCTCGCGTGGATGTAGCTGATCTCTTTCATCTTCAGCGCGCCTTCGAGAGCGGCTGGGTAATTAAACTGCCGACCGAGGAACATCATCGCTTTCGCGTGGGCGTATTTTTCCGCGACAGCGCGGATGTGGTCGCTCTGTGCGAGGATGCGCGCGACTTTGCCGGGGAGGGCTTCGAGTTCATCGAGGATGCGCAAGCCCTCGGTGGTGCTGAGGTGGCGGATGCGCCCGAGCATGAGGCCGAGCAGGGCCATGATGGTGACTTGGCTGGTGAATGACTTTGTGGCGGCGACGCCGATCTCCGGGCCTGCGTGCATATACACGCCGCCGTCGCTCTCGCGGGCGATGGTGCTGGCGACGTTGTTGCAGATGCCAAGAACGCGGAGTCCTTTCCTTTTCCCCTCGCGAAGCGCGGCGAGTGTGTCGGCGGTCTCGCCGCTCTGGCTGATGCAAAAGACGAGCGTGTCCTTCGGCAGCGGGAGATTGCGGTAGCGGAATTCGCTGGCGAACTCGACCTCGACGGGGACGTGTGCGAGCGCCTCGATGATGTATTCGCCGCACATCGCCGCGTGCGAAGCGGTGCCGCAGCCAGTGAGGATGATGCGATCCACTTCGCGGAGTTGCTGCGGAGTCATTCCGAGGCCGCCGAGCTTGGCGGTGGCTTCCTCGCGGACAAGCCGCCCACGCATCGCGTCGCGGATTGTCTCGGGCTGCTCGTGGATTTCCTTGAGCATGTAATGCGCGTAGCTGCCCTTGCTCACATCATCGGCGGAAAACTCCACCTTGCTCACTTCATAGCCGCTCGCACCGCCGAGCAGGCTGGTGATTTCAAAGTCATTTGCTCCAAGCACGGCGATGTCGAAGTCCTTCAAATAAACCGCCTCGCGTGTATGCGCGACGATGGCGCTCACATCGCTGGCGAAGAAATTTTCACCGCTGCCAAGTCCAAGCACCAGCGGACTGCCACGTCGCGCGCCGACGATGACGCCCGGCGCATCCGCGTGCATGAGGATGATGCCGTAGGTGCCGACGACCTGCGTGAGCGCGGAGCGCAGCGACTTGACGAGTCGCGCGGTGCCCGGCGCGCTCGCTAGTGCGTCGTATTCCTTGCCGATGAGATGCGCGAGCACCTCGGTGTCGGTCTGGCTTTTGAAAGTATGCCCTTCGCTGATGAGTTGCTCTTTGATGGTGGCGTAGTTTTCGATCACACCGTTGTGGCAGAGGAAGAGCCGCCCGCTTTGATCGGAATGAGGGTGTGCGTTTGCGTCGGTGACGCCACCGTGCGTGGCCCAGCGGGTGTGCGCGATGCCGACATGCCCGGCGACAGGCGACTGGGCGATTAGGTCGGTGAGGTTTGCGATGCGTCCGCTTTTCTTACGCACGGAAATTTTTCCATCCGCGAGTATGGCGACGCCCGCCGAGTCGTAACCGCGATACTCCAGACGCCGGAGCCCGTCGAGAAGGACGGGGACTGCGTCATGTTTGCCGATGTATCCAACGATGCCGCACATAGAGGAGCGGAAGTAAGCAGGCGCAGGGAGTGCGCGCAAATGGCATTCGCGAGAGGCGAGTGCGTTTGTGGTGTTGATGCGCGGCGCGCTTTCGCTTTCATCGGCCCCGTGCAATTCAAGGACTACTACGCAACTCTCGGCGTCGCGAAGACGGCGACGCAGGACGACATCCGCAAAGCCTTTCGTAAACTCGCGCGGCAGCATCACCCCGATGTGGCGAAGGACAAGAAATCTGCGGAGGCGAAATTTAAGGAAATCAACGAGGCGAACGAAGTGCTCGGCGATCCCGAAAAGCGCAAACGCTACGACGAACTCGGCGCGGATTGGAACCAGCCCGGCAGGCAGGGGCCGCCGCCCTGCTGGCAGCACTCCGCCGGGAATGGCGGTTTTGATTTTAGTGGTGGCGAGGGAGCGGGCGACTTTTTTGAGATGTTCTTTGGCGGTCGAGGAAAGAAGCGCCGCAATGCTGCGCGACGCGGCGAGGATGTGGAATTCGATCTGCCCGTTACCATCGAGGAGGTGCTGCATGGCGGAAAGAAAGCCTTCGGCATAGACCGTGGCGGGCGTGTGGAAACGATCAATGTGGCTGTGCCGAAGAGCGTTCGTGCGGGGCAAAAAATCCGTCTCACGGGGCAGGGGGGCGAAGGCTTTGGTGGAGGCGAGCGCGGTGATTTGTATTTAAATGTGAAACTCACTCCGCACGCCGACTACCGCGTGGATGGCAGCGATTTGATTCGCCCGGTGCCTGTGCCCGTCGCGGTCGCGGTGCTCGGTGGCGAGGTGGAGGTCGTCACGCTCGATGGATCGGTGAAATTGAAAATCCCCGCCGGGACGCAACCGGGTCAGAAATTCCGGCTCAAAGGACGCGGGCTGCCGATTACGAAGGACACGCGCGGCGATTTTTTCGCCGAGGCAAAAGTGCTCCTCCCGACCACGCTCAGCGCGGAGCAGCGCGAGCTTTGGGAAAAGCTGAAGACTGCTTGAGCGAGGAGGGCGGCGTGCGATTGTCGAAAGTGGCGTTCGACACGAGGGCACTTCATTTGCCATTGATGGTTCATGTCCCGAACTGTTGCCATCGTCGGTCGCCCGAATGTCGGGAAGTCCGCGCTCTTCAACCGCCTTGCCGGTAAAAAAATCGCCATCGTCCACGACCAGCCCGGCGTGACGCGCGACCGCATCCCGGCGGAGTGCAGGCTGGGCGAAAGACCGTTCACGATTTTCGACACGGGCGGCATCGGCGAGGGTGTGGATGCGGAGTTTAGCGTGCAGGTGCGCACGGAGGTGGACATCGCTTTGACGATGAGCGACGTGCTGCTTTTCGTCGTGGACGGGCAGGACGGATTGACGAACGTGGACGAGGATCTCGCGCGGGTGCTGCGGCGCGCGAAGAAGCCGATCATTTTAGTCGTGAACAAAATTGACCACGCCAAGCACGGCTCCTACGCGTCGGAATTTACCAAGCTCGGTTTTGATCGCGTGGTGACGACCAGCGCGGAGCACGGACTCGGCATGGGCAAGCTCATCGAGAACATCGAGGAACTGCTGCCGCCCTACGTTCCGCCGACCGAGCGCGCTCCGGAGCGTCCGCTGCACATCGCGATTGTTGGCCGCCCGAACGTCGGCAAATCCTCGCTCACAAATGCCATCCTCGGCGACACGCGCACACTCGTCTCGCCCATCTCGGGCACGACGCGCGATGCCGTGGACGTGCAGTATCGGCGCGGCGACGATCATTACGTGCTCATTGACACGGCGGGGATCCGTCCGCGTGGGAAAGTGGACAATTCCGTCGAGGTTTTCAGCGTGATGCGCAGCGAATCCAACATCAAACGCGCCGACCTCTGCTGCCTCGTCATTGACGCGACGATGGGCGTGACGGCACAGGACAAAAAAATCGCGGGCATGATTCAGGAGGCGCGCAAGCCGTGCATCGTCGCGGTGAACAAGAGCGACCTCATCAAGAACCGCACCGGCAACAAGGATGCGCTCAAGGAAGTGCTGCAAAGCATCGAGAGCGAAATGTTTTTCCTCAGCTACGCGCCCGTGGTTCTCGTGAGCGCGAAGACCGGCGAGGACATGAAGCGGCTCTTTCTCGAGATCGAAAGAATCCGCAACGGCGCGAAGAAGCGCATAGGCACGGGCGTGCTCAACCGCATCCTCGCCTCCGCATTCACTCAGCAGCCCGCGGCGATTCGCGGCGGCAAGCGCTTCAAGATCGTCTATGCCACCGTGCCGTCCACGCAGGACGATTCGCCCATCGTCGTCCCGGAGATCGTCTTTTTCTGCAACGACGAGAAGCTGCTCGACGATCACTACCGACGCTTCATCGAGGCGCAAATCCGCGAGACGGTGCCGTATCCCGGCGTGCCGATGATCTTCCGTTTCCGCGGTCGCGAAAAGCGCGGGGCAAAATAGAAAACGATGTCGGAATTTCTCCTCAAACTTTGCGGAGTGAAAGTGGAGAGCGCCTCGCATGTGTCAGGTGCGGAGTTTGTGTTGCGCAACAAGGCGTGGATGGGCTGGGTCATCACGCTCGCCATCGTGCTTTCGGTGCTCACGTGGTTTTCCTACCGCGACACGCGCGACATGACGAAGCACTGGAAGCGCCGCATTCTCATCGCGCTGCGGATGCTCCTTTTCGCGCTGCTGCTGTTGCTACTGCTCAGACCGGTGCTGGCGTTCACCATCGAGTCGGCCATCCGACGCACGCTGCTCACGCTCGTGGATGCGACCGGCAGCATGAAAATCCAGGACCCGCGTTTTGATCCGAGCGACCTCAAGCGCGCGGCCATCGCGAAGGGACTTCTCGATCCGAAGAAGGGGCTGGAGCAAACGCTCGACGCGAATCAGGCCGCCGGCGTGAAACTTCTCCCGCGCGTGGACGTGATGCGCTCGATGCTAAAAAGCGAGCAGCTCAATCTCTGGCCGCAACTCGTCAAGGAACTCGATCTCGGCACATTTACCTTTGGCCAGTCGCTCAGCGAATTCGGCGGCGAGGCCGTCGCGCCGATGCCCCAGCCCGGCGCGCCGCAGCAGGGCGCAAAGCCGATTGATCCCGCGATGCTCTCCGCGACGTGGCTCGACAAAATTGATCCGAAAGCCACCGCCACCGCCGTCGGCGACGCCGTGCACGAACTCCTCAATCGCAAGCGCGGCCAGGCGCTCGCCGGCATCTTCCTCGTCACCGATGGCGCGAGCAATTTCGGCGCGCCGCCGCTCGAATCCGCACGCCTCGCCAAGCAGGAAGGCGTCCCGCTTTTCATCTACGGCGTCGGCATCACCTCGCCGCGCGATCTCATCGTCGGCAGCCTGCTCACGCAGGAAGTCGCGTTTGTAAAAGACGAACTGCCCGTGACCGTGCGCGTGCGCGGGCAGGGGCTGAAAGGCGAGAGCGCAAAGCTCGTGATGACGCTCATTCCCACGAAGGGCGGCGATGGCGAGGTCGTCGTCACGAAGGACATCACTTTCACCGACGATGAAGACCTCGTGCTGCCCGTCCCTTTCACCCCGAAGGAAATCGGCGAATACGAACTGCGCGCCAGCATTGACCCGCGCAACGACGAAGCCTCCAAGGACAACAACACCATCTCCCAGCGCCTTCGCGTCATAGACTCGAAAGTCAAAGTCCTCTACGTCGAGAGCACGCCGCGCTGGGAATTTCGCTATCTGCAAAACACCCTCCTGCGCGACCGTCGGCTCGACATCAAATACGTCCTCCTGCAAGGCGACCCCGCCATCGCCGAGGGCGCGAACACTCCTTTCCTCGCCAAGATTCCCGCGACCAAGGACGAGCTTTTCAAATTCGACCTCATCATCCTCGGCGACGTCTCCGCAAAGGATTTCACACCCGAGCAACTCGCCGCGTTCGATGAGTTCCTGCAAAAATTCGGCGGCTCCATGCTCTTCATCGCCGGGCCGCGCGGCAACCCCTCCTCCTTCGCCGGCACCCCCCTCGAGAAACTCCTCCCCGTCGAGCTCGAGCCCGCCGCCGTCGCGCAGCAGCCCGTCGCACCCAGCATCGGCATCATCGCCGAGCTGACCCCTCAGGGCCGCGCCAACCCGATGTTCAAGCTCAGCTCCAGCGACGAGGAAAATGCCGCCATCTGGAAAAAATTCGGCAAGCTCTACTGGAACGCCCGCGTCCTCCGCGCCAAGGCTGCCGCGCAAGTCCTCCTCGTGGACGCCGATCCCACGCACGCCAACCGCCACGGCAAAAACGTCCTCGCCGCCTTTCACCAATACGGACTCGGCCAGGCCCTCTACATCGGCACCGACAACACCTGGCGCTGGCGGCGCAACACCGGCGACCGCTACCACACCCTCCTCTGGGGCCAAATCGCGCAAAAACTCGGCCTCCACCATCTCCTCGGCGGCAGCAAACGCACCCAGTTCACCGTGGACAAACAGAGCTACACCACCGGCGAACGCGTCACCGTCTATGCCCGCCTTTACAGTGCCGACTACACACCCGTCCGCGACCAGACTGTGGACGCCGGCTACACCGTCCGCGTCGCCGGCACGCCGGGGCCGAAACAAGACATCCTCCTCCGCGCCGTCCCCGATCAAGCCGGGATGTTCCGCGCCGATTTCGTCGCCCTTTCGCCCGGCCTCCACCAATTCGCCGTGAAAAGCGATCCCGCCACCTTGCTGGAATTCAACGTCACCGAACCCAAATACGAAAGCGGCGAGACCGCCATGAACGAAGCCCTCCTCAAACAAATGGCCGAGGCCAGCGGCGGCGCCTACTTCCGCGAGGAAAACCTCTGGAAACTCCCCGAAGCCATCTCCGCCAAAGCCGAGCGCATCCAGAGCAGCATAGACGGCGAACTCTGGGCCTCCCCCCTCTACTTTGCCCTAGTCCTTCTCATCGCCAGCATCGAGTGGTTCCTGCGCAAGCGCTGGCAGTTGAAGTGATGGCACCGCCGCAGTTTTCATTTATAAATATTCCAACGTCGCAAGCATCATGAAGAAATGGCCGTTCATCGTCGCGGGGCTTTATGGGTTGGCACTTCTGGCGCTGTCGGGGCCGCTCATCATGTTTGCATTTATGCCGGAGACTTTCTCCAAGCCTCCGAATCTCTCCGACGTTCGGGAGTTTCTCGCGAGCGGCTGGGTGTGGGGGCCGATTGGTGTGATGGTGCTGGCGCAGTTCGCCCTGCTCCGCGTCCCGGTCGCCATCGCCTCTCGCAGGCCGGTGACTCAGAGGCCGCTGCTGATGACGATCCTCGGTGCGGCCTTCATGATGGCGCTGCTGGTGTTTGGAGCCGCCATCTCGCTTTACGAAATGGCCGTCAAAGACAAAGGGGACGACAGAGTTTGGATGGTTGTCGCTCTCGGCATCGTGAGCTGGATTTTTTGGGCGATCTATTTCTACGTGACCACGAAGGGCGCGTCTCCCGATGCGCAGGTGGCGGGGATCCGGCGTTCCCTTTGGAAAGGCAGCATCCTCGAACTGCTGGTCGCGATTCCAACCCACATCGTGGCGCGTCACCGGGACTACTGCTGCGCCGGCTTTCTCACGTTCATCGGTCTGTGCTGCGGGTTTTCCGTCATGCTCTTCGCGTTCGGCCCTGCTGTTTACTTTCTCTTCGTCGAGCGATGGAGGCGGCTGCATCCCAAGCGCGATGCGTCCTAGCTAGGAATCTGTCTCAGTCATCGCTTCGTCCTGTGGGGGGACACGGATTGCGGCTCGTCATCGTGATTTGAACCGCGAAGCGGCAATGCAGCGAAGACAAGCAAACGGGGCGCGCCCCATGAAGAGCGCGCCCCGCCCACACAAAAAAAAGCTGGCCGCCTACGGGCTGACGGTCACCTTCGCCACATCGGTCCAATCGCCGTTGGGCGCGCCTTTATCCCAGAAGGACATGCGGTATTCGCGCACTTCGGGCGCGGCGGGGTTGAGCAGCGGGCGCTCGTCTGTGTAGGGGCTCTCCGTGTCAATGCCGAGGAACTCCCACGGGCCGCCATTGCGACGGCTTTCGATATACACGCCCGTGTGGTTGAATTTGTAGAAGACCAGGCGCGCACATTCCTTGCCGTTGACCTGCTGGATCT
>CAIYUV010000267.1 GCA_903929475.1 uncultured Spartobacteria bacterium | reverse complement strand
CTTGACCACAATAAAGCATCCCGTCATCACTCACTCACACGCTTTTCCGCCATAGCTTAATTTCTATCATCTCTGGCCGAAGAACGGGGTCCACCTCAGACGCCCAGGAAAACGGCGGCAAGGCGGCCACGGCGGATAAGAACAACAAACGGGAGGCGCTCATCGTCCTGCTGCGCCAACTCGCGGCCTACGTGCAGACGGAAAGCGCCAACGACATGGCCAAGCTGCTCTCCAGCGGCTTCAACGCCGTGAACATGAACCGCGCGCAGTCGCCGCTCGATACACCGCTCATCGTGGAAATCGTGAACGGAATCTCCGGGCAGCTCGTCGTAAAAGTGAAGCCGGTGAAAAACGCGAAGAGCTACGAAGTGCGCGTCGCCGTGGTCGCCCCCGGCGGAGC
Source organism: uncultured Spartobacteria bacterium (assembly GCA_903929475.1). Classification (GTDB taxonomy): domain Bacteria; phylum Verrucomicrobiota; class Verrucomicrobiia; order Chthoniobacterales; family Chthoniobacteraceae; genus SXWH01. Next base: position 2,295 of record CAIYUV010000267.1, on the reverse strand, counting down.
GACCGGCCCGTGGCAGGATGCGGGTGATTTCACCGACTCGCGCCAGATGATCGTGGAAGGCTTGACGCCCGGCACGAACTACGCGGTGCAAGTCCGCGCCATCGGCGGCAGCACCGGCTATAGCGGCTGGAGCGACCCGAGCAGTCACATGAGTATGTGAACGGCGGAGGAAACTCCGTCTGCGCAACAAGCGCCCGCAAATCACCAAGCCGCACGGCTCGCGCTGTGCGGCTTTGGTTTTGTGTGCGATGCCAGCTTGTTTGTGCGGATGTGATTGGTGACTGGTGACTGGTGACTGGTGGATGGTGAATAGTCCGCCTTTTGCAATCATGGAGCCATCGCGCTTGCGAACCAGTTACTAGTCACCAGTCACCAGTCACAAAGCCCCTCCCGCCATCCACGCAGTTATGGACGAAATGGACGCGTTGGCGGCTGACTCGCCTTTTGCTTTTCGGGGAACACGGTCTCCCGGCTATCTCAGTTTGATGAGTTGGATGCTGTCGGCTTGAAACCACGCTTCGCCGACGGGCGTGGATAGCTCCATGACGAGGACGACGTCGTTGCCGGGGGAATCAAACTCGAAGGCGAGATTCTGCCAGGGCGTGTTGCCTTTGATGCCGTTGAGGCCGACGCGGGTGCCGCCGCCGATGCGGAGTCCTGCGCCTTCGCCGGTTCTGCCTTGCGGGCCGTCTGCGGCTGTCACTTTGGCCATCGCTGTGAATTTGAAGTGGCCGGCGGGGAGTGAAAGGGTGCGGCGCCATGAGGCGTTCGCGGCGTCGTCGGCGCGGATGTGGTAGCACTTCTGCCCATCCACTACGACTTCGTCCTTTGCGCCACCGCCTTCGCTCCGCCATTCCTTGTCGCCGATGCTCACTGCCTTCGTTGACCAATCAATCGGCTTCGGCCCATCATTGAATTGCCGTGCGATGTTTGTGAGGCGGTTTCGCACTCGGTCGCGTGCGCCGTTGATCTGGCCTTGGTAATCCTTCGCGAGTTGCGGGTTCTTCGGCAGCTTTGCATCGAGCGCTTCCTGAATTTTTTTCCCCTGTGCGACGAGCATCCCGTCCCAATCCGTGGGTTTCAGCGCCTTTCGGTAAATCTCTTCCGCGAGCACGCTGTAGCGCGCCTTCCATTCGGGGTTGCCCCACACTGCACCGCCGACGAGCGAGCCGGGATCACGCACGATGGGCCAGTTCGGGTCGCCGAAAATCTGGTCTATGCCGTGGATGAAAAACGACGCTTTCCCCGTCTTCGAGTCGAAGTAAACACGGTAGTTGTTGCGGTTGAAATTATATCCGTCCCAGTGCGAGAAAACGATCTCCATGCAGAGCGAGCGGAGGTATTCATCCACATCGAGCTTCTCGGAGAGCTTGGCCCAGCGCACTTTTGCGTCGCCCTCCTTGCACGCGGCGACGAGCGCCAGCAAATCCGCCTTGTCGTTCGGATCACCGCCCTGCTGCTTCTCCAAATTGCCGTCAATCTCCGCGATAAAGTGTCCATCGTAGAGCGCGCCGTCGGTCTTTTCGTAAAAGTAGGAGAGAAAGTCCTTCGTGAACGCCTCCTTGAACAAATACAGCCCGTTGTCCTTTCCGTTGAGCTTCACCAGCACGTGCGTGCAGCGCGAAGCGGGCACACCGGCGGCGCGGGACATCTCGCCGCCGATGTATTCATTCAGCAACGACGCATCCTGCGCCCCGTTGTTGAGGTGAAATTTCTCCATTCCGTAAAAACGTTCCGCCCCTTTGTATTTGTCGAGAGTCACCGTCAGCCCCGGCTTGTCATCCGGCCCGCGGAAGCTCCCCGCCGAGCCTTTGAGCTTCACGCCCACGCCCTTGAAATGCATCTTGTTCCCCGAAGGCTCGATTAGATCCATGCTGCATTCGGCGTAACGGCGGTTGTCCTTCTTCAAATACTCCCACTCCTCCGGCTTGAACGTGAACTCCAGTTGCACCACCGGCCCCGCGAAAAATGCCTCAGCATTTCTGCGATACTTTTGCTCCTTGGTCTTCGCCGCCTTCGCGGGCTTGGCCGGTGCGGGCTGCGGCTCCGCAACTGCGGGCTTCGGCGTCTGCGTATTTTGCGCGAGCACCACGGGATGTTCGGTCACAGCGGGCGGCGCGACCTTTTGCGCCGGCAGCGAAACAGCGCGCTCCTCCGCCATTGCCGACGCAACCGCCGGCGAAGAAGTCCCCGGCGATTTGCCCGTCACCAGCGGCGAAAGCAAAAACGCCAGCGCGCCAAACACGATGGTAGCGATGGAGTATTGAAGCGTCTTCACGGAGCGAAGTGACCGGG
>CAIYUV010000266.1 GCA_903929475.1 uncultured Spartobacteria bacterium | reverse complement strand
GATGAAAGGTTCACCACTTACATCATCGGATGTAAATGAATCTCATTCAGGGTTTTAAAAATCGCACTGCCTCATGGTGTAATGGTAGCACAGCAGATTCTGAATCTGCTTGTCTAGGTTCGAGTCCTAGTGAGGCAACCACCTCTGATATACCTACGTAAAATGAGATTTTACGAGTAAAGGATAACGCATTTGGAAATCCGAAATTGCCTAGCATATCCCGCTACACTGAAATTTCACATCCCCGTCACGTGAAGGACATGAGTCACTGTTACATTTGTCACATGATACACAAAAAACTCGGGCAGTTTTGCGTGCTCATGCTTTTTGCCTGCGTGGGAAAACTTACCGCGGCCGAGGAAGGGTGGAGCGTCGCCATGCAATCGTCGGACATCACCGTTTACGAACGCTCGCGCAAAGGCTCTGACCTTCTGGAATTCAAAGCCGTCCGAGTCCTGCCACTGTCTTCCGATGCTATCAAGCGCGTCATTGACGATGTGGACCAATATCCAAACTTCATGCCCTACGTCACTGAGGCCCGCGTCATCTCCCGCAGCGGCCCGAACCTCGTCAGCTACCAGCGCATCTCGCCTCCTTTCGTGAGCGATCGCGACTACACCGTGCGCGTGAACTGCGAAACATGGCGTATCGTGGGCGGCAATTGCTTTTGCAACAAATGGCAGACCGCAAACGATCTCGGGCCCGCCGAAAAGAGCGGAGTCGCCCGCGTGAAAGTCACCGAAGGCTCGTGGCTCCTCGAACCCGATGGTGACGGCAGCAAAACGCGCGTCACCTACCACGTTTATTCCGACTCCGGCGGCTCCCTGCCCACCTCCATCACCAACGCCGCCAGCCGCAACGCCATCCCAAAACTCTTCGACTCCATCCTCAAGCAAGCGCAAAAGAAATAGGGAGGACAGGCGGTCTGGGTATCAAAGGCTAAACGCATCACTTCTCGACCAGCGATGTGTGTTCAGTAGGGTGTGCGGCATGTCGAATGGTGAAAATTTACAAGCAGACCCGAAAGTTCCCGTTATGAGCGACGGGGCGGATTTTTCAAAGCGGGTGCAGACGGCGGTGGATTTGCTGGAGGCGGTGATGGCTGACCGCACGTTGCTGAGTGGTTTTTCCGATGAAGAGCGCAGCCGGCTGATGCGGGCGGCGGGCGAGGTGTATTGCCCGGATGTGACGGCGCGGAAGGGTCTGCTCAAAGCGAAGAATCGCGCGCACAAAAAGGCGAAGATGAAGCGCGATGACGAGGTGTTGAATCAAACGGGAATCCGGCAGTTGCGGAGCAAGCCGGTGTTCATCACTCCGAATCTTCCGCCCGCGCCGGAGGTCGAGCCGGTGGAGGTGAAGGAAGAGAGTTTCCGCGAAGTGCTGGAGCCGCAGAACTGCTACATCTGCAAACGCGACTATTCGCTGATTCACCATTTTTACGACCAGCTCTGCCCGGCGTGTGCAGAGGTGAATTTCCGCAAGCGCACGGAGACGGCGGACCTTCGCGGACGTGTGGCACTGCTCACGGGCGGGCGGGTGAAAATTGGATATCAAGCGGGCATCAAGCTGCTGCGTGCGGGAGCGCATCTCATCGTGACGACGCGCTTCCCGCGCGACTCGGCGCAGCGCTATGCGAACGAGCCGGACTTTGCGGAGTGGGGAAATCGGCTGGAAATTTTTGGGCTGGATTTGCGGCATACGCCGAGCGTGGAGGCGTTCTGCCGGCACTTGCTCGCCACGCGCGAGCGGCTGGATTTTATCGTGAGCAATGCGTGCCAGACCGTGCGGCGTCCGCCGGATTTCTATCGTCACATGATGGACGGCGAGAAGGCTGCGCTCGGTCATCTCGCGCCGGAGTCGCAGAAATTGCTCGGTGCTTACGAGGGTTTGCGTGGCTATCATCTGCTGCCCGAGGGCGACGCGACGCTCGCGGTGAAAAACGCGACGGAACTCACGGGGCTGACGCGCGCCGCGGAGCTTTCGCAGGCGCCGCTTTTGCCGGAGGAACTGGCGGCGCAGGCACACCTTTTCCCCGAGGGACGGCTCGATCAGGATTTGCAGCAGGTGGATTTGCGCGAGCGCAATTCGTGGAGGCTCATGCTCGCGGAAGTTTCCACCGTGGAATTGCTGGAGACGCAACTCGTGAATGCCGTCGCGCCTTTCATCCTCAACGCGCGCCTCAAGCCGCTCATGCTCCGCACGCCGGAGCGCGACAAGCACATCGTGAACGTCTCCGCCGTCGAGGGACAGTTTTACCGGAAGTTCAAAACGACGCGCCATCCGCACACGAACATGGCGAAGGCTGCGCTCAACATGATGACGCGCACTTCCGCCGCCGAATACCACGCCGACGGCATCCACATGAACAGCGTGGACACCGGATGGGTGAGCGACGAAGACCCCGCGCACATCGCCGTGCGAAAAAAAGACGAGCACCGCTTTCATCCGCCGCTCGACATCGTGGACGGCGCGGCGCGCATCGTGGATCCGATCATCAGCGGCATCAACAGCGGCACGCACATCTGGGGGAAATTCCTCAAGGACTACGAGCCGACCGACTGGTAGCCGATGGACGCCGCGCCGCCCACAGTCGCCGCCCGCCTCTGCGCCGAGTGCGGCCTTTGCTGCAACGGAGCGATGTTTCACATGGTCATCCTCCAGCCCGGCGAAAACCCGCGCGCCCTCGCAGCGCTCGGCCTGAAAATCAAACGCAAGCACAGCCTCGCCTACATGCCGCAGCCCTGCCGCGCCCATGTCGGCGGATGCTGCACCGTGTATGAACAGCGCCCGCAGCGATGCCGCATTTTCGAGTGCCGCACGCTCACACGGCTCGCAAATGACGAAATCACTGAGACCGCTGCGTTGGAGAAAATCCACGACGCCCGACGCCGCCTCGCCCACATCCACGAACTCCTCGTCCGTGCCGGTGAGACAAACGCTGAACACCCACTCTCCAAACGCTGCGACGCCATCACCTCCGACGAAGCCCACCCGCCCGCCGTGCGCGAAACCCTCGCCGCCGCGCTGGGCGAATTTGAAACACTCCTCGATGCAGATTTCCGCATCACCCCGCTGGCACCGACTGTGATATGAAGCCGACTTTTTTTGACCGCAGATGAACGCAAGTTTTCGCAGATACAGAAGAACCCACGTTTCAAATCTGCGTTCATCTGCGGTTCTAACGAGGGCAAAAACCTGCGCCCGCGCTAGAACGTTTCCAGTTCTACGCGAGGATGCCCTTCACGATGTTAGCCGGGACGACTCCGGTGAGGCGGGCATCAAGGCCCTGCCATTTGAAACTGAGGCGGCGGTGGTCGAAGCCGAGGAGTTGAAGGAGAGTGGCGTGGAGGTCGCGGACGTGGACGGGGTTTTCGATGATGTTGTAGCTGAAGTCGTCCGTTGCTCCATAAACGACACCGCCTTTGATGCCGCCGCCGGCGGCCCACATGGTGAAGCAGCGCGGGTGGTGGTCTCGTCCGTAGTTACTCTTCGAGAGTCCGCCCTGACTGTAGATGGTGCGGCCAAATTCGCCGCCCCACAGGACGAGTGTGTCGTCGAGGAGGCCGCGTGATTTGAGATCCTGCAAGAGCGCGTGGCAGGGCTGATCAATGTCGCGGCATTGGTCGGGCATTCGTCCGCCGACGTTGGAGTGGTGATCCCAGTTGTTGTGGTAGATTTGCACAAAGCGGACGCCGCGCTCGGCAAGTCGGCGCGCGAGGAGGACGGTGTTTGCGAAGGTGCCGGGCTTCCTCGAGTCGGGGCCATACATTTCGTAGGTGGACGCGGGTTCTTTGCTGAAGTCCGTGAGTTCCGGCACGCTGGCCTGCATACGGAAGGCCATTTCGTATTGCGCGATGCGGGTGTGAATGTCCGGGTCGCCGACGAGCGTGGCGTTTTGTTCGTTGAGGGCTTTGATGCCGTCGAGTGTATTGCGTCGGACATCGGCAGAGACACCGGGCGGGTTGTTGATGTAAAGAATCGGGTCGCCCTTGCTGCGAAACGCGACGCCCGAGTGCTGTCCGGGGAGAAAACCGCTCGTCCACAGTTTGCCGGAGATGGCCTGGATTTGCTCGCGGTTGGTCGGCTCGGCGACGAGCACGACGAATGTGGGCAGGTCTTGATTTGCGGAGCCGAGTCCGTAGCTGAGCCATGAGCCGATGCACGGACGGCCCGCAAGTTGGTTGCCAGTCTGCATCATCGTGATGGCGGGTTCGTGGTTGATTGCCTCGGTGAACATCGAGCGGATGAATGCGACATCGTCCACGCACTTGGAAAACCACGGGAGCAGTTCCGAGTTCATCCACATGCCGTTCGAGCCGAACTGCGCGAATTTGTATTTCGACGGCGCGATGGGGAAGCGCGTCTGCTTCGATGTCATAGTGGTGAGCCGCTGGCCCTGACGCACGCTGTCGGGCAGATCCTTGTCATACCATTTCTCCATCTCCGGCTTGTAGTCGAAGAGATCCATCTGCGAAGGGCCGCCGACCATGTGCAGGTAGATCACACGCTTCGCCTTCGGCGCAAATTGCAGCGCCACTTTTGCAGGATGTTCGGGCTCGGCGAAAGCGTCGTTCCCAAGCAGTGTGGCGAGCGCGGCCATGCCGAGCGCGTTCTTGCCGCGTGAGAAAAACTGGCGGCGTGTTTCGTAGGTTGCGTAGTCGGTGAACGGATTCATGTGCGTTATTTGTTGAGGGTTTCGTCGAGGTTCAGGAGTTGGTTGACGACCATCGTCCAAGCAGCGAGTTCCGCTGGCGGCAGTGCGGGGTCCGCTTTGCTTTCTCCGAAAGCGAGGAGCGATGTCGCGTCATCGGGTGATTGTTTGTAGTGCGTCAGCAGTGCGGCATGGCTCGCGGTGAGGATGGGGATTTCCTGCGGACGCAACGGACGGCAGAGGATTCTCTGCGCCATGTAATCGAGCAGCGCGCACTCGTCCTTCGGCGCGGACTTGAGCGCGGATTGCGCGAGGTTGCGTGCGCTTTCAACAAATTGCGGATCGTTCAGCGTGACGAGCGCCTGCAAAGGCGTGTTCGCGCGCTCGCGCCGGATGGTGCAGGATTCGCGACTGGGTGCGTTGAAAATATCCATGGATGCGGGCGGGGCCGTGCGCTTCCAGAATGTGTATAGGCTGCGGCGGTAGAGCGACTCACCAGTGTCCCGCTTGTATTTGCCAGTGTTGGATTCCTGCATCGCCACCGCCTCCCAAACGCCGTCGGGCTGATAGGGGCGCACGCTCGGGCCGCCGATTTTATTGACGAGAAGTCCGCCCGCCGCGAGTGCGTAGTCGCGCACCATCTCTGCATCCATGCGGAAACGCGGACCGCGCGAGAGAAGGCGGTTGTCGGGATCGCGTTCGAGTTTTTCCGGCGTGATGACGGCGCTTTGTTTGTAAGTCTCGCTTGTGACGAGCAGGCGGACGAGGCGTTTCACATCCCAGCCATTGTCGCGGAAATCAACCGCGAGCCAGTCGAGCAATGCAGGGTGCGAAGGCGGGTCGCCCATGATGCCAAAATCCTGCGAAGACTTCACGAGCCCCGTGCCAAATATGTCCTGCCAGAAACGATTCACGGTCACACGTGCAGTGAGCGGATTGTCCTTCGCAACAAGCCATTCGGCGAGGCCGAGGCGGTTCATCGGTGCGCCCGCAGGCATCGGATGCAGCGAAGCAAAGACTGCGGGCTTCAGTTCCTCCTTCGGCTGATCATATTGCCCGCGGAAAAGCAGTCTCGCCATAGGCTGCGAGTCCGTTTTCTCCTTTTGGATATGAGTCACCGGGCTGCGCTTTTGGATTTCTTTTTTCTCGGACTCAAGTGCCGCGATTTTTGCAGATAGTTCGCTGGTTCTCGGTTCGCCTGACGAGAAGAATGCGAAGAGCCGCTGCTTTTCCTCCGGCGTGCGCGTGTCCACGAGCTTGGCCAGAATGGTGCGCAAATCCGGCAGCTCTGCGATGGCGCGCACCTGCCTTTCTTTCAAAACGCCGGAGTAGAGGCGCACGTCCTGCACAGCACCGGTGAAGACTTCGCCTCCTCCTCCGCGACGACCGACCATCAACGACTGCTTCGTGCGGATGCTTCCGCTGAGTTTATCCACCTCGACCTTCGTTTTCCGCAGCTTGCCGTCCACGTAGATGTTCAAGCCGGCGGCCTTGCCGGAGCCGTCGTAAGTCAGTGCGATGTGCCGCCACTGGTCGGGCTTTCCAGCCTCGTCGGTGGTGACAACCTTCAGCGCGTCATCCTGCCATTTGCTGATGAGATGCACGGCGATTTCGTTGCCCGCGTAAAAAATATCCCAGCCGCGATAGCCATCCGACTTGTCCATTTTAGCAAGGACCCCGCCTGCCGCGTTGCTCGCGTCTGGGCGGAAAAACCAGAGACTCGCGCTGAACGACTCATCGCGCTCAAAGTCGCCCAGTTCGCCGAGATCGATCGAGGCTGTGTCCGCGACCTGCGCTGCCGGGCCGTTCTTGCCCTCTGTTTTCCACACGACGTTTTGCGGCAGGGCAAATACCCGCGGCTTTCCCCGGACGACACCTTTCGCAGTGCTGCCTGTGCCTTCGCTGAGCGGAATCTGCGCTATCAGCGAATCGGTGTAGGTTTCGTTCTCGATGGTCTCCGCCCTTGCACCCGCCTGCCATTTTTCAAACTCCTCCTTTGTGGAGTTTTGAAGTTCCAGCAGCTTCGACTTCGCAGCGGCGACCTCGGCGGGGATAACCTCGAAGCGTTTCGCATCCTCGCCCTGCGGCAAAACAAGAACAGGTGCTGTGTCGCGCACGTTGCGATCCGTGTGGTCCTGCGTGGTGTTTCGGAAAAACGCGGACATCGAGTAAAAGTCCCGCGTCGTGATCGGGTCGAACTTGTGATCATGGCATACTGAGCAGTTCGCCGTGAGACCGAGCCAGACCCACGATGTTGTCTCCACGCGATCCTTTGCGTAGTTCGCAAGATTTTCCTCGGGAATCGTCCCGCCCTCCGCCGTCGTGATGTTGCAGCGATGGAAGCCCGTTGCGATGAGTTGCTCCTTCGTCGGATTCGGCAGAAGGTCGCCGCCGATTTGCTCCACGGTGAATTCATCGAAGCGCTGGTTTCGATTGAATGCGTTGATCACCCATTCACGGTAGGGCCAGATTTCGCGGTAGTTATCAATGTGCTGCCCGTGCGTGTCGCCGTAGCGCGCCGCATCGAGCCAGTAACGCGCGCGATGTTCGCCGTAACGCGGAGAGACCAGCAGCCTGTCCACCAGCTTTTCGTAGGCATCGGGCGAGTTGTCCTTGAGAAATTCCTCCACTTGTTCCGGCGAAGGCGGCAGGCCCGTGATGTCGAGCGACACACGCCGCACCAGTGTCCGCCTGTCAGCCTGAGGCGATGGTTTGAGTCCGTTTGATGCGAGCTTTTCAAAGATGAATGCATCCACCGGGTGCGCCGCGCCCGGCGGCAGCTGCGGCTTTACCGGCGCGATGAAAGACCAGTGCGGTTGCCACTCCGCGCCTTGCTCGATCCACTTTTTGATCGTCGCGATTTCTGAAGGCTTCATCTTTTTGTGTTCCTTCGGCGGCGGCATGATTTCGTCGCTGTCATCGCTCGTGATGCGCTGGAAGAGCGGGCTCTTTTCCGGCTTTCCCTTCACCACGGTCGGGCCGTCGTCACGCTGTGCAAAAAATCCTTCCTCGCGGTCAAATCGCAGACCTTCCTTCCGTGCCAGTGGATCCGGCCCGTGGCAGTGGTAACAATACTCGCCAAGAATGGGACGCACATCGCGGTTGAAGCCGACACGATCTTCAGCGGCCAAAAGCGAAAGTGACGTTGCGGCCATGGCGGCAAAGGCAAATGCGAATGATTTCATACAGGGATACAATCACGCTATCGTAGTCTATGTTGACCCGATTTTGCCCAAATCTACACGCGAACTGGCAGAGAGCAACGGCTCCGCATCCACTTGCTGTCAGCGTGCTTTTCCCGGCATGATGCGGATGTGTCACAAAACGCCCGCGAACGATTCCTCGAAAAACTCCGCACATCACTTGCGGGGGAAACATTTGTAAAACTCACGCTCAGCCGTCGTCGCAACTCCGGCGACCTGCGCAACGTCTATGCGCGCATCGTGGACCTAAAGGCCGGTCGCGCGGTTTCGCTCACGCTGCGCTACGCGCGCCGCGACGAGACTCGCAATATCACGCCCGATGAAACGCCTGCGCAAATCGGTTCGATGCTCGCGGATGTTTTCGAGGAGGCGCATCTTTTTACCACGACGGGAGACTGGAAACTCAAGGCGCAGCCTGATGGCGAAGGCTTGTTGAAAGCAGCACGCCCGACTTTCACCGCCGCGCTCTCGACTGCGCACGACCGGCCCAAGGAGCGCGCCGTGGCAAACGCACCCTTTCTCACCAAGCTCGGAGTGACCAACGCCGACGGCACCGCACGCGCGGGCATGTCGGACAAACTGCGGCAGGTGGAGCGCTTCGTGGAAATTCTCGGTCATCTCGTGGTAGAATCGCCGCTGCGTGATGCGAAGCGAGTGCAGGTCTGCGATATGGGCGCGGGGAAAGGCTACCTCACTTTTGCCACGCACGATTATTTCCAAAAGCGCGGAGCAACTGCGGAGGTGACCGGCGTCGAGCAGCGCGAAGACCTCGTTGCTCACACGAACGAAATCGCCCGTGAACTCAATTGCGATGGGTTGCGCTTCGTGCGCGGCACCATCGGCGATTATGCACTGCCGGAAAAACTCGATGCGCTCATCGCCCTCCACGCGTGCGACACCGCCACGGATGACGCACTCGCCGCCGGAGTGCGCGCTGGCGCTGAATTGATCGTCGTCGCGCCGTGCTGCCACAAGGAAGTGCGCGCCCAGCTTTCGCCACCGCCCGCGCTCGCCGGAGTGCTGCGCCACGGCATCCTCGCCGAGCGCCAGGCCGAGTTACTCACCGACGGCTTGCGTGCCCTCGCGCTGGAGTCAGTCGGCTACGAAGCGAAAGTGTTCGAGTTCATCTCCAACGATCACACTGGCAAAAACGTGATGATCTCCGCAATAAAACGTGGCACACCCAATCCCGAAAAATCACAAAGCCTCCGCGCTGCGATGGAGCACTTCGGAATCACCGAGCAGCGGTTGGTAAAATCGCTTGGCTAGTTTTTCACCAGCATCCCGAGCAGCGCATTTGCGCAGGCTTCGGCGAAGGCGGGGGCGTTGATTTCGCAGTCCATCTCGATGACGGGGATTTTTGGGTTGAGGTGTTTTTTGATCGAGGTGAAGAGCGCGGCGTCGGCGGCGGGATCATGAAAGCTGCCACCGGGGGCGCTGACGACGCTGATGGCTTTGAGCGGGAGCAGGACGGTGACGGGGCCGCGATAGCCGTTCACTTTTTCGGCGAGGATGCGGCCCAACTCGGCGCACTCGGCGGCGTTGGTGCGCATGAGGGTGACTTGGGGGTTGTGCTGGTAAAAGAGGCGGTTGGCGAATTTCGCGGGGACGGTGTCGCGGGCGCCGAAGTTCACCATGTCGAGGCAACCGGGGGTGACGATGGCGGGCGTTGCTGTTTTGCCAGCGGCATCTAGGCGCGTGGGGCCTGCGCCGAGGACGCCGCCGACGAGTTCGTCGGCCCATTCGGTGGTGGTGATGTCGAGCACGCCTGCTGCGAGGCCGGATTCGATGAGTGATTCCATCGTGCGCCCGCCGGTGCCGGTGGCGTGAAAAACGAGGACTTCGTAGCCTGCGGCCTCGCATTGCGATTTGGCGCGCTGCACGCAGTCGGTGGTGTTGCCAAACATGGAGGCGACGATGATGGGCTTGTCGTCGGCGCGCGGGATTTTGGCCTCGACCATGCCGCTGATGGCGCCGGCGGCGCGCGTGAGGATGACGCGCGAAATGCGGTTCAGGCCTGCGACATCCACGATGCTCGGCATCATCACGATGTCTTTCACACCCACGTATTGCGCGGTGTTGCCGCTCGCGAGCGTGGAGACCATGAGCTTTGGAAAACCGAGTGGCAGTGCACGCATCGCTGCGGTGCAGATGCTCGTGCCGCCGCCGCCGCCGAGGGAGACGACGCCGTCAATGCGCCCCTCGCTGAGTAATTTCACCAGCACGTCAGCCGCCGCATTTCCCATCGCTGCGACGCACTCGCCGCGGTCGTGTCTTTTCACGAGCGCAGGCAGGTCAATCCCGCCGATGCCGGTGACTTCCTCGCGCGTGATGTCCGGCGCGAGGCGCGGCGGCTGGTCGGTGCCGACATCAATGACGAGTGTCTTGTGACCGCGTGCGCGGATTTGTTCAGCGACGAAACCGTGTTCGTCGCCCTTCGTGTCCATGGTGCCGAGGATTGCGATGGTTGCCATGCCGCGCATGAAAAGGGAACGCGAAGCGGGGAGGCAAGTCTTTCCAAGCTACGCCAGTTCCCAGCCCTTGCGGTATTCGCGCTTGAGGAATTTTGCGGCTTCGGGTGCGCCGGGACATTCGAGCTTTGCGGCGTCCCAATGAATTTTTTTGCCGACGCGGTAGGCGACGTTGCCGAGGTGGTTCGCTTCGGTGAGTCCGCCGCTGTAGGCAAAATTGCACGTCGTCGGGCCACCGTTTTTCGCGACTTCGAGCCATTCTTTATGATGACCGATGCTGTCGGAGATTGTCCGCTCCGGGCGCTGGAAGTCTTTGTATTGCTCCTCGGGAAGCAGGATGTGTTTGTCGTAGTTGGCGAGCACCATTCCCTTGTCGCCGATGAAGAGCGCGCCATCCGCCCATTGCGGGATTTTCTTTTCCGTCCAAACCGCAGGGCGCAATTCGCCTTGATACCACGTGAGTTTGCACGCGGGCATCGTGCCGCGTGGGCCGTATTCGTAAGTCGCGGACATGGTCGCGGGCGCGAGTTCCGAATCGGCGGGGCCGGGGCTTGCTTCGATGGTGAGCGGCGCGTCGAGATTGAGCGCCCAGAATGGCAGGTCGTTCCAGTGCGAGCCGAGGTCGCTCATCGTGCCACTGCCGAAATCCCACCAGCGATACCATTTCGGGCCGGGAAAATAGACGTTGTGAAATGGACGCTCCACAGCGGGGCCGAGGAAAAGTTCCCAGTTGAAATGAGCGGGCGGCGTCTGCGCTTCCTTCGGGCGTTCGGTGACGAAGACGATGTCGCGATTGCGTCTCGACGCCTCCTCGCTTTGCAAGCCCCACGCACGGCTCACCCACACGTGGCACTCCGTCACGGCACCAATCGCACCGCCCTGGATCAACTCGACCACTCGGCGGTAATTTTTCGTCGCATGAATCTGCGTGCCCATCTGCGTTGCAACGCCCGCCGCCTTCGCAGCTTCGCGGATTTTACGAGTTTCCCACACGTTGTGCGCGAGCGGCTTTTCACAATAGACGTGTTTTTTCATCCGCAGCGCGGGCAGCGTGGCGAAGGAATGCGTGTGCTCGGCGGTGCTCACGGCGACGGCGTCGAAGTCCTTGAACTCGTCGTAAAGCTTGCGGAAATCGGCGAACGTTTTCGCGTCGGGATATTTCTTTGCGGCGGCGGCGAGGTTGTTTGCATTCACATCGCAAAGCGCGACGATATTTTCGCCATTCGCGGCGATTTCAGCGAGGTTGCCAGCGCCGCGGCCGCCGCAGCCGATGATGGCGACGTTCAGTTTGCGCCCGGCCTGCGCCCGCACGATGGCGGGCGCGACGGATGCAGCGAGAATGGTTCCGAGGAAGTGACGGCGTGTGGTGGTTCGGGAAAACATGAGGCCCTCGCAGTATCGGCCAGCGCGATGTGAAGCAAGTTGGGAAAGGGCGCGCGACTAACTGTCTGTGTCCATCATGTCCATGGAGTCCATTTTCACCAGACGACTAGCGCCAGCGAGGATGCCCGCCCCATGTGTAGCCGAGGCCGATGCTGCCGTGCGGAATCCACCACGGCGAGTTGTAGTAATAGCGTGGGTAGTAATCGTAATCGCCGTAAAAATACACGGGCGGTGCGTTGCGGTAGGCGGCGAAGCGGTTGCCGGCTGAGACGAGCGCATCAATGACGTCTGCACTGACGCCTGCTGCCTTGAGTTGCTTCTTTTCTTCCCTCGTGACGACGTAGTTCACGCCAACTTCGTCGAGCTGACGTAGGATGACTTCATCGGGCACGTGGCGCTTTTTGAGTTCGATGATATTTTCCGGTGTTAGCGGTCCGCCGCGTTCGAGTTTGGCGATTGTGCGTTCGGAAACACCCGAGGCACGGACGCGTGCGATGGTTTGTCTGTCGTGCGTGGCGCAACCTGCGAGGAGCGCGAGTGCGAGAAGTGCGATGTGGGCTTTCATGTGCGAAGAGTGGCACCGACGCGCGGGCTGCGCAAGTGACGCTCGCTTCACTCGCGCTCGTATTCGCCCTTGCCGGTTTTTTTCCACACGCTGAAACCGGCGTTTTTTGCCTCGCTGACGCTGAGCGGCTTGGTGAGCTTGGGTGTGTTCACGCTGGCGATGACTTTGCGGACGGCCTTTTTGCAAAGGGGACAGTTGGTGAGCGGCTCGCGTTTGATCGCGTGGCGGATTTCAAAGCAGCCACCGCAGACTTTGCAGTCACCCTCACACAATTCATACACATAGATCGGCATGGGCGGAGGAAAGCACGGGCGCGGCGCGGTGTCATGTCCGTCGTTCACCGACGGCGGGGCTGGCGTCTCGAAAAATTCAGATTTTCCAAAGCGGACGCGGACCGAGGTCGGTGAACTCACTGGACGATTTCATCGCAAACCAGACGGTGATGCCCAGAACCGATGCGAAAGTGGAGAAGAAGAAGCTGGCCACGAGCCAGCTCGGTATCGAATCACCAACCGCCAGCGCGGCATAGAATGAATGCCAGCCGTTGATTGGTTGCCTCGTGTGGAGAAATATTTTCGTCACCCATGCGAGAAGAGTGATGATGAAAATGAAGACGTAGTTGCGCTTTAGCCGACGTCCGACCGCCTCGAATGCAGAAATTTTAAAGCACGGAATCATCAGATCTTCGCTGAGCAGTTTGCGCCAGTCGCTTTGGTGCAGATCGCTCTGCATCACTATGGGCACTAGAAAGTGGGCCTCAAGCATTCGCACACGGGCTCGGAATGCGTCGTAGAAACGGTAGCGTCGGGATTCGATCCAAAGCATGATGGAAACAATCGCGACATCGAAGAGGAAGATGATGTGGGGCACTTCGCGCAATGAAAATGCGACAGTGAAGATCGTGGAGGTGGTTGTAATAGCCCAGTTCGTCGTGTTATCCAGCCTCGCACGCCATGCCATAATGCGTCCGATTTCTCCGCGATAGAAATGGGACATCGCAGTGACGTAACTGGTGCCGGACATTGGTTCATTCATACCAATAAGCCTCGGATAAAGGACTGCTGGTGACGAGTTGGAAGTTTGGGCATCGACCGACAGTGTGGATTAAGATTAGGGCCTCTTTCTATAATACCACGCGTGCAGAAAATCCGGCGACGCACCGAGGGCGAAAAGAAGCAGCATGGTTCCATTGCGCAGCGAGGTGCGCCACGAACCGTGCTTCATGTGATGGCGTGCGGAGGTGGCGATGGGTGGATCGAGAACGACACGGCGGCCTTCGCTGCGGAGGCGTTTCGAGAAGTCCACATCCTCCATGAGCGGGAAAGCACGGTAGCCGTCCATGCGCTCGAAAACTTCGCGACGAACGAAAAGCGACTGGTCGCCGAAGAGCGTGCCGCCTTTCTCGGCTAGGATGCGATTCCAACCTTCCAGCCACATGAGGCGTGGATGACGTGCGTCGAATTTCCGATGGAACGCGCCGCCGACCACATCACATTCGTTCATTGCAGCGAGGAGTGAATCCACGTGTGCCTGCCGCAGTTCGGTGTCGGCGTGCTGGAAAAGGATCACGTCGCTGGTGGCCATGCTGGCGGCGGCGTTCATCTGCTGCCCGCGGCCCGGTTTTGCGCAGCGCACGTGGCGCGTCCTGGCGGCGGTGGCGATTTGTGCGCAGTCGTCGTTGGCGGAGGCGTCGCCGATGATCACTTCATCCACACCGCGCAGGCATGCAATGGTGGTGAGGATTTCGCGAAGCGCAGAGGGGTCGTCCCAGATCGGGATGACGACGGACAGTCGCATTTTGCTCCGCATTAACGCTGTTCCTTTTTCAGCAATGCCTCGCGCGCCTTCTCCAGCTTTGCACGTTCAGCATTGCTGAGGCTCGCGAGGCCGGACTTGGCGATTTTGTCGAGCAGCGCGTCCACGTCGGAATCCGGCTCGTCGTCGAAATCATCCACAATTTTTTTGCGCGGTGCAGGAGCGGGGCAGGGGACTACACGGAGCCTTGGTTTTTTTTGCAGCCATGTCCGGATGCGAACGGCGAGCGGAACATAGTCGTCGTAATCCTGCTCGACCGCGTGGCGCATATAGAAAAACGCGGCGAAGCAAACGAGCCAAAGCTCCGAGAGCTTTATCCAATTGCGATCCGAAATGAGCATCAGCGAGCCGCAGACGATGCAGGCGAAGGCGAGCCACTTAAACGGAATCCAGCCCCAACATTCGGAATTTGGATAAAGCGTGGCAAAGGCGACGAGCAGACCGGAGGTGAAAAGAAAATTTCCGAACAGGAGCGACCCGGTGCCGAATCCAAACCACAGAACGGCTGCAATCGCGACGGGTAGAAAAGTAAGAATGCCCCAAAGTCGGACGAGCGGTCCGCGGCCGAGGTGTGTTTCAATCCCCACGCTCCAAAAATAAAAGCAGATGATCCCCAGTGGAGTGAAGAAATCGGGGAGGCCGACGAAAATGTAGGAGAGCGAGCTGAACCATCCCGTCCACGAGTCGCTTGGAAGATTGAATTTGAGCGATGTGAGCAACGGCGAACCTGCGGACTTGAGGATGGCCGAAACGAACAGTCCGATAACGAATGCCACGGTGAGCAGTGTCGTTAGGTAAATGGGGATGCCGTTCCATTTACCGTAGGGCAGTGTTTCACGTGATAGGTAGCGCGCCATGTTGTTGATGTAGCTGCATTCACCGTGCCGGGCAAATGCGATGTTATTCTATCTGGATGGTTTCGCCTCAAAATAGGCGGCGGTCAATGGCGGCAATGGCGGGAGTGTGATTACGCCGTCCTGCACTTTCGCATCGCCGAGTTCGCTGAGTTTTTCGGTGAGCGTGGAGGTTTCGCCGAGCGCGGCGCGAGCGGCGTCGGTGAGATTCACACGCACGTCGCGGAAAGTTTCGCTGCGGTGCAAGTTTGCCACGACGAGGTAGCGTGAGCCGCTGCGCGCATCGGCGCGGATGTAGGCGTAGAGCCAGTGGCCGCTTGCTCCTTCGCCGGTGATGCGTCCGAAGTGTTCGTTGTGAATGTTCGCGCCGTTCAGCGGGAAAAATTCGCCGTCGCGGAATGCTGGCTCGCCACACAGCTTCATCAGTCGCCCGTAAAATTTGCGCAGACTTTTCTGCAGCGGGCTGAGTTTTCCGCCATCGTATTGGTAGCCGTTCACCCACTTCGTGAACTCCGGCATGCTCCAGTAGTCGAAGATGCTCGTGCGTCCGTTGTCGTCGCTGAAACCCTCCGCGCCGTCCGCAGGCTCGCCGACTTCCTGTCCGCTGTAGAGCAGCAGCGGACCGCGCGAGATTCCGAAAAGTATACCGCTCACCGCACGACCGACATCCATGCCGATGCCGCCCCAATTTCCCTTCGATGCGATGCGCACTTCGTCGTGATTTTCGGCGTAGCGCAGGCTGTATTGAAAAACATAATCCGGCTGCACGCTGCCGTCGCGCATGCCGAGCGCGGCATCGAGATCGTTCGCCCAGCCGGGACCGTCGTAGATGTTCTTGAGCGCCTTGTAAGCGGGGTCATCATACACGGCGTCGAAACCGGCGTTGAGGAGTTCGATCATCACGTTTTTGAAATGCGCGATGAGTTCGTAGCCGCCCTCCACTTTCATCGGGTCGTTGTTGTAGGCCTCGGCGATGAACATCACGCCCGACTGCCGTTGTCGCGCGCGTGCGATGGCCCACGCCCAAAATTCCGGCGGCACCATGTGCGCCATGTCGCAGCGGAAACCGTCCACGCCGAGCGATTGCCAGTGCGCGAGGATGGCGTCCATTTTCACCCACGTATCGGGCACGGGCGCATCGGGCTGCGCGGCGTGCGGGTATGCGCGCGTGCCGGTGGTGAAGTCATAGCCGTAGTTGAGCTTCGCGGTTTCATACCAATCGTTCTGTGAAGGCGACCACGTCGCGGCGTTGTTGCCGGTCACGCGGGCGTGTTCCGTTTCGGGAGGAAAAAGACCATCGCCTGCGCCGAGCACACGACAAGTGGGGGAGATGAACTGCCCGTCGCGCACGGTCGGCAGGCGCAGTGGCGGACCGCCGCCGGGCGAGTCGCTTTGCAGCCAGAAGAAGTTGTTGTCCGGTGCGAAGAATTTCGTGCGGTCGTCTTTTGCGCTGAGTGGATCGAGCGGCGCAACATGCGAGCGTGCGACGTGGTTCGGCACGAAATCAATCAACACGCGCAGGCCCGCTGTGTGCGCGCGTGCGAGCAGCGATGTAAATTCCTCCATCCGCTTCACCGGCTCGATGGCGTAGTCCGGGCACACATCCATGTAGTCCTTGATTGCGTAGGTCGAACCGGCGAGGCCCTTGAGCAAGTCGGGATCATCGGCGGGCTTGCCGATGCGCGAGTAGTCCGTGCTCGTCGCCTGCGCGATCACGCCGGTGAGCCAGATGTGCGTGATGTTGAGTTCATCGCGCAACGAGCATAGGACGGTGTCGTTGATGTCGGCGAATTTCCCCACGCCATTCTCCGCGAGCGTGCCGTTCGGTTTTCGCGTTTCGTTGGTGTTCGAGAAAAGTCGCGGGAGTAGTTGGTAAATGCGCGGGCGTGTTTGCTTACGCATGGAGGCAGGCTGCGAAGCTGCGAGCGAAAATCCGTCAACGAGCACCGCATCTCCAAAGCGGGGAAAGGGAGTTTCACCTACGCTGGCGAGCATTTCACCCCAGCCGTTATTACCGTGTGTGTCCTTCACCCACGCCGTCGCATTTGCGATGTGCGATTGTCGTTTTAAAAAAAGCGCGATTTTTCCAGCACTCACCTCCGCTTTGAAATCGTCACCGGCGCCTGTCTCGATTCTCTCGCTCCACTTCGCGTGCTCCCATTTTCTCCACCACAACGCGGGCCTGCCGTCGTCGCCGATACGCAGCGCATAGAGCCGGTCGGCACGGAAGGGGAGAAAGACGGTCGAACCTTCGTGGTGCTGCGCGAAGGGCACGACTGCGCAGCCGTTGAGAGGATCCATATCGAGCGCGACGAAAAGCGCGCGGCCCGCCAGCCCGGCCCCATCGCACGCAAACTCGACCCTCAGCCATTCGGCGTCGCTGGTGAAAGTCACGAGAGGGTTCATTTTTCGCGCAGCGAATGTGGGTGAAAAAGCACGAGGAGGAGGCGAAGCACGCCTGTCCGATTACATGGCCGGGCCGTTTACTTCAATAGAGGATGCTCGGTGCACCAATGCGCTCAGGGTTCTCACGCAAAGACGCAGAGACGCAAAGAATAGGAGCTTCGGTTTCGACATCATCCTCTTTGCGACTTTGCGGCTTTGCGCGAGGATTCCCCTGTTTTCAGGATTAAGCGGTTGACCCCCTGTGCGCTTTCCCGTAACAGCCCCGCCTCACTTTCCAACCACATGGGCAAGCAATACAACAAAGTCGAAAACCGTCGTCGCCGCATGGCGTATCTGGAGCGCAAAAAGGCCAAGGCCAAAGCTGGCACCGCTACCTCCAAGCCAAAGGCCAAAAAGCCTGCCGCCAAGAAAAAGGCGGACGCCTAGTCTCTACGCCGCTGATGCGGCACCGCGATGCGCTACCTGCTTGTTGATGCGCATAGTGTGATCTTTGCGTGCCCGGAACTCCTTGCGTTGCACCGTCGCAACATGGAAGCCGCGCGCGAACAACTCATCCAGCGCCTCACCGCGTATCAGGATGCCACGGGCGTTCACGTGGTCGTCGTCTTCGATGGAAAGGGCGCACGCCATTCGCAGGAAAAAATCCCCGGCGGCGTTCAGGTTTTTTATTCCGGATCAAAAGGAACCGCCGACCAGATCGTCGAGCGCCTCGTGGCGAAATACGGGCAGGAGCACGATATGACCGTCGCTACGAACGACCACCTCGAACAACAAACCGCGATCACTTTCGGCGGACTCGCCATTTCCGTGGACGCCCTGCTGAAACTCCTCGACGAAGCCGATTCCGACGTGAGGCGCCGCATCAAGCAGCACCGGCGAAAGTAGCCGCCGTCACTTCGCGATGATGCGCACGATGAGTTGCGAAAGCACAACCTCCGCCTCCGTGCCCGACGACACCAGAGCGACGTTTGCCTCCAGACACGCGCGCAACGCCGCCTGCAATTCTGCGAGCGAGTAATGGTGCGAACTCTGCGCGGCGAGGCCGAGCGGATACGCATTCAGTTTTCCCTCCTTCGTGCGCGGCAAATGCGCGATGGCCGCCTCGCCGAGTCGTTCCAAATCCTTCCCGAAAAAAAACGCCTGCGACGGTGCCTTCAGGTTTTTGTGACGCGACATGAGATCCTTCACGAGCAGCAGATTTCGCACAGTCGGGATGATCGTCGCGAGCAGGATGCCGATGGCACTCTCGCCTTGGAAAAGAAGCTGCCGGAGCAGTTCGAGCGTGCGCTGGAGCTTGCGGGAAGCGAGCGCATTTCCCAACTCGAACACGATGCCCTCGCGGGAAAGCGGAGTATTCAGGCGCACATCGTCCTCCGTCACCGCGCGGCGCTCCGGGCCGAGGAAAAGATCGAGCTTATCGAGTTCGCTCTCGATGGTGCGGCGGTCGCCGCCGGTGAAAAGCGTGAACAACTCCAGCGGCTCCCCGTCCAGTTGCAGCCCGCGCTCCCGCGCCATCGTGCGCACCATCAGCGAAGCAGCCTCCTCCCAGCCCGACTTCGTGTTGTCCAGTTTGTCATACACCTGCAACTCCGCGAACTTGCTCAGCTTTTTGTAAAACGAACGCCGCTTGTCCACCGACCCCGCGCTCAGCAAAAAGCGTGTCCCGTCCGGCATTCCCGCGTCCAGCAGTTCGGTGAGTTTTTCCACCGCCTCGACAGTCGCCTGCGCTCCGCCCGTGCGATCATCGGCGAGGAAATTCGCATTCTTCAGCCACACCAATTTCTCACCGCCGAAAAACCCAAACGTCTGAATCGCCTCGATGGCCTGATACACCCGCTGCGCCGCTTGGTCCGCATTCTCCACCTGCCCGTCAATGATGTCCGCGCCGAAATCCCCGCCCGCGCCGAGCTTCACGCTCAGTTCCTTCGCGACGCGCTTCACCTCCACGTCATCGGTGCCGATGACGGCATAAATCGAAGCAGTTTTCACAGCAGCCATGCCGTCAGTGAAGCGACGCCCCCGCGCAAGTGCGAGCGGGTTTTTAAAAATCACAGTCACCAGTCACCAGTCACCAGTCACAGCGCGAAGCGCAGCAAACGCGCCTTGCCCTCCCCGCGCTTTCGTGGTTTCTCGCTCGCGTTCAACGTCCGCTCTGCTCGTTCCTGCTCGCTCGATGAAACTTTCCTGCTTCTACAATTCGATATTCGCTTCACCTCGCCCTCGACCGATGGCATTCATGTTTACCAAACGTTGAATTGAACTGAGTTATATTAATTGAGACAATCAACTCCCGATGACAGCCGTGCTTAATCAAGCCACACGCAGCCCATTTAGCGATTACTCCGCATACGTTTCCAAGCTACAGCGGCTGAAACTGGAGTCGCACCGCGTTGCAGATTGGAATACTCGGGTTGATGCGGCTCTGAATGGTCAGGCAAGCGTTGAACTCCGCCGTGTAGCGCCGGTGGAAACACGGCGGAAATTTGGAGCGTTCTTCACTGGGACCGACCTCGGTTCACGTTTGATTGGATGCGGCACGGGATTCGATGCGAAGAGCGTATTCTACGATCCAACGTGCGGCATGGGTGACCTGCTTATCGCAGCGGCCAGAAAACTTTCCCTCTGCAAAACACTGCCAGACACATTGCGGCAATGGGGAAAACAACTCACTGGCACCGATCTACACCGTGAATTCATTGAAGGCGCGCGAACACGCCTCGTCCTGCTTGCGCGCCAGCGACACAAGACCGACGAAGAATTGCAGAACACAGATGCTGGATTCTTCCCGAACATCCGTGTTGCTGATGGGCTCAAACAGAAAGCTCTGTTTAATCGCGCGACCCACCTATTATTGAACCCCCCTTTCGGCCAAGTAGCATCGCCCACAGACTGTAAATGGGCGGGAGGACGCATCACCGAAGCAGCTGCGTTTGTGGTTGCCGCTCTCGAACGAGCCAAGCAGGGCACAGAGATGCTCGCGATTCTCCCGGAAGTTCTCCGCTCCGGTTCTTTCTCGGAGCAGTGGCGCAAGCGCGTCAGCCAGCTTGCCGAGGTTCAACTCGTCCAGCCGTATGGCATCTTCGATGACAGCGCCGACGTGGATGTGTTTCTACTCCGGCTCACCCGCCGCGCGGAGTCTCAGAACCCAGCGCCTCATTTGTGGACAGACTCAGCACACCGCACCTCGATCGTCGCTGACTTCTTCGACGTTCACGTTGGCCGCGTCGTCCCACATCGCGACAAGAAGAAAGGCGAGGAACACCCCTACATCCACCCGCGATGTGTCCCGACATGGACTACTATGCGCGACTTCCCCGAATCCCGGCGACACGAGGGCAAAGTGTATGCGCCTCCTTTCGTCGCCATCCGCCGCACATCGCGTCCCGGCCACCCTTATCGCGCCACCGCCACCATCATCGCAGGCAATCGCCCCGTGGCCGTCGAAAATCACCTCATCGTCTGCGAGCCGAAGAATGGGAAATTTAGTGCCTGCCGCGAACTGATGCGCCAACTCAAGACGGAAGCCGTTAACGAATTCCTCAACGCCCGCATCCGCTGCCGCCACCTAACCGTCGGCTCCGTCGCAGCGATTCCATTCAAACTTTAGCCATGCCAAAGCTGAAGCCGAAACTAGCCACGCAGCCAACCTCAGAGCGCCTCCGGTTCTCGACGGCGATTCTGCGCTTACTGGGCGAGGAACTGAATCCGTCGCCGGACCAAGGCATCCTCGAACTAATTAAGAACTCCTACGACGCTGATGCCAAGCGATGCACCGTTGAATTGAAAGGCGTTCATATCAAAGGCGGTTCTATCGTCCTCAAAGACGACGGCATCGGGATGACGTCGGAAGAAATTCGCAATGGCTGGCTCATCGTCGGTGACTCGATGAAAAGCCGCCGTGAGACCAGTCCATCGGGGCGGCTCCTCGTCGGAAGCAAAGGCTTGGGTCGTCTCGGTGCGTTGCGCTTGGGACGAAAGGTCGAGTTGACCACACGGCCAAAGTCGGAACCGGGCGTGCAGTATCGGATGGAGATTGATTGGGCCGATTTCGAGCAAGCGCGGGTGGTGGAAGATGTGGAACTCTCCGTCATTCGAGAAAAAACGCCGCTTGAAAGTCACGGAACCGAAATCACCATTTCTCAACTCCCGTCGCCTTGGACGAAAATTGACATCAAGCGTTTGGCACGCGCGATTCTGCTGCTTCGCGACCCCTTCGCAGATGAGCAGAAATTCCATGCGAGCCTTAAGGCGGAGGAATTTGAGGAACTCGAAGCCCTAGCGCGCGAAGGTTACTTTCGAGAGTGCGAGTTCCATCTCGTCGCTACACTAGATGATGAAGGCCGGGCCTCGGCCGAGGTTTGCTCGGCGAGTGGAAAGCAGCTCTTTGCGGCAAAGCACTCCGACATTTCGACGGACAAAGACAACCCAGTTTACGAGACACCCGCGCTCACCTTTGAAATGTGGGAATTCAAGCTGTCCGGAGAATGGTTCGCTGCACAGTTGAAACAGGCCACTCTGGGCGCTGTGCGTAAGTGGTTAGAGCAGTTCGGCGGCGTCCGCCTTTATCATCGGGGTGTGCGTGTCTGGCCCTACGGGGAAAAGAAGAACGACTGGCTGGATATGAACCTAAGGCGCGTTCGCCACCCTGAATTGCGCCCGAGCACCAACAACTCGTTGGGTTGCGTCCGGGTCGATGACCCGCGAAGCGTTTTCCAACTCAAGACTGACCGTCTGGGAATTGTAGAGGGTATTGCATTCGATGAGTTGCGGCGTTTCACGGATGAAGTGATGGAGTGGATGGCCCGAGAGCGGCTTAAAGACAGAGACAAAAGAAAGAAGGCCGCCGAGGAAGTAGTCCGCAAAGAGAAGAAGGACGCTGAAAAGCGCGTGGATGAGGCCATCCTTAATCTTCCGCCACAACAACGGCGAGATGTGCAAAAGGCCGTCGCCAAACTGCAGTCTGCCCACGAGGCCGAAGTCGAACTGAAGAACGAGACGGCCCAACTCTATTTCACACTCGGAACTGTTGGAACCACCGCCGCTGCATTCGCCCATCAGACCAAATCGCCAATCGAGATGATTCGGACCGACGCCCACACCCTTCAGAGCTACCTCCGCGACCCAAAGGAGTTCGCACTATTCCGTGAGGAGAGCAGCGTGGCTGCGGGGCGCATCTTGCTTCAAGCGGATGCGATTTACTCGTTCTCAAGTGTCACGCTCCACCTGCTCGAACACGAGAAGCGGCATCCAAGGAACCATTCGGTGCATGAACTGATTGATGAGACAGTAAAGCTGCTCCGCCCCTATTTCGACGCGCGAGAAACAACCGTGGAGCGCGACTACGCGGATGAAACGCCGGTGGTTTGGTGCAGGCGGGCCGCCATTGAGGCCATCCTCACCAATCTGGTCATCAATTCACTTCAAGCATTTGAGGCACGAGCCAAAGAGGGCATCGTCGGAGAGCCGCGCAAGATTCACATCCAAACGCGCATCTCGGGAGGAATGGTCGCCATCAAAGTGCAGGACAACGGGCCGGGCATCACCAAGATGGCCCTTGACGAGATTTGGATTGGCGGCAAGACGACCACCGAGAAAGGCACCGGGCTTGGATTGACCATTGTGAAGAACGTTGTAGAGGAACTCCGCGGAAGCGTCCAAGCAGAGGCGCACGGAGACCTTGGAGGAGCGTCATTCACCATCAACCTTCCAATCAAGTAGCAGCATGGTCGAATCAACATTAGCAAATCGGCGTATCGCAGTTCTCGAAGACAGCGACCAAAGGCGCGAGCAGTTGTGCGGCTTGGTCAAACTCTGCCGGGGCATTCCAGTTCCATCTGTCGGACACGCACCGGACTTGAGTGCGCTTCCTGATTACTTTGCGAAGGAACGCATCGAACTGCTCGTGTCAGACCATCGGCTCTACGAGCGCGGGGACTACGCGACTTACTGCGGAGCCCAGGCTGTAGCCGAGAGCTACCGGCACGGTGTGGGTGGAATTGTTCTCACCGCCTACGAACCCAATGACGCAGACAATTCCCTTCGCCTAAGCAGGCGCTGGATTCCCGCACTGCTTCACTCCAAAGAACTCACGCTTGAAAGCCTGCGAGCCGCCTTGCTGATGGCCGACAAGGAGGTCCGCGAGCATCAGGTTCCCATTGAGCGAATTCCGCACCGCACCATCATGACGGTGAAGTCCATCGAGCCACGTGGGACTTCGAAAGTCGTGAAGGTAATGATGAGCCAGTGGGACGCCGCGAGGGAAGTGGGCTTCCCGCTGGATTTGGTTCCCATGAAACTCCGAGCGGCGGTGAAGCCTGGCAGCATGCTGATTGCCGAGGTGAACATCGAAGCAGCGCGCCAAGAAGACCTTTATTTCGACAAGTTTGAGCTACCAAACGCCGATGTCCTCAAGAAAGCGAAAAGCCTATTTGGTCGTCCTTGATGTCGGACACGGCAGCGCCGCCGTCTGAGGTGGACCCCGTTCTTCGGCCAGAGATGATAGAAATTAAGCTATGGCGGAAAAGCGTGTGAGTGAGTGATGACGGGATGCTTTATTGTGGTCAAGGCGGAAGGGTGTGATTTGCGGAGGTGGCTCCGATAGTTTGG
>CAIYUV010000265.1 GCA_903929475.1 uncultured Spartobacteria bacterium | reverse complement strand
CTCTCCTGCGCAAACATGGCGATGGCCGGTTTCGACCAAGTCATCCCGCTCGACGAAGTCATCGAAACCGCCAAGCAAGTCGCCAAGCAAATGCCCCGCGAACTCCGCTGCACCGCCCTCGGTGGCCTCTCCATCACCCCCACTTCGCTAGCCATCGAAAAGAAACTCGCCGGAAAAAGAGCCGTCTGCGGCGCAGGCTCGTGCGGGTGCAAGTAGGGGAAATTCCAGTATCTGTGCTATCCGAACCAGTTCTCATGAAACCGCACTTACTGATTTTCATCATAGCTTCATCCGCCCTAGTAAGTGGCGCACAGGAGCCCGCGCCTGTTCGCAATGAGACCGCATCTCCCGAAGCCGCAGCTAGTGCGACGGAACTACGGATTTCCATCGTGCCTGTGAACCGCATCAAAGACATAGATAAATACGCGCATACATCGGGGCGTTTGAACGGCATGGTGAAAGTGGACTTTGAGGTGCATTTGCTCAATGCCTCGAAGAAGCCTGTCAATCTCCACGACGAGTGGAATTCGTGGGGATATTACAACCTGAAATTCGAGATCGGTGACAGGTTCGGCACCCGCTACTGGGTCACAAAAAAACCGTGGGTGTGGTATCGGAACTTTGAGACATCCACTGAAGTCAAACCCGGTGAGACAATGATTATTCCAGTAACTCTTACTGACGAAATATGGGGCGGGCTGCAGCCTGTCCGGGATGCGGACAAAGAATTCAACTTCATTTTTTTCATTCGTGCCATCTACGAACAATACCCACAGATGGCCGGCTCCATGATGGACGACTCCAATAAAGTGTCTCTCTGGCAAGGAACCTCGTCATCTCCTCCGTATGAAATCGCCAAAATCCTAACGGATTGGAAGTTTCGGAAATAATCCCCCACGCAAGGGCAGGATGAATGATGTGAGGCGTGTGATTTTTACCCGTAAGAAAGAATGTCGCGCGGGTGATGGGCAAGCGCATTGCCAAAAGCGATGCGATGCGTAGTCTCCGCGCATGAGCATGACCGTTGAACAAATCGCGGAAGCGGCGCTTTCCCTGCCGAGCGAGGCACGGGCGCTCCTTGCAGACCGGCTTGTGGAAAGCCTCGACCCGGCGGAGGACGGCTACATCCGGCAGCTTTGGGCCGCAGAGGCTTTGCGCCGCAGGGATGATGTTCGCAGCGGGCGCGTGAAAACCATTCCTGGCGATGAGGCGCTTGCC
The DNA here is from genome assembly GCA_903929475.1 of uncultured Spartobacteria bacterium. Classification (GTDB taxonomy): domain Bacteria; phylum Verrucomicrobiota; class Verrucomicrobiia; order Chthoniobacterales; family Chthoniobacteraceae; genus SXWH01. The sequence goes on along the minus strand of CAIYUV010000265.1, from coordinate 499 downwards.
CGGGTCAGGCGCGCAGTCGCGCGATGAGGTTTGAGTTTCATCCCGAGGCCTTCGACGAGTTTGAAGATGCAGCTCGTTTTTATTCCGATTGTCAGCCGGGGCTTGAGCTTCGCTTCATCGCTTGCGTCGAGTCGGCGTTGCGGCAGGTGACGGACGCTCCTGCGCGCTGGCGCTTATTCGAGGAGGATGTGAGGCGGTGTCTTGTCCATGTATTCCCATACGCGCTGCTCTACTCCATCGAGTCTGATTACGTGCTCATCATTGCGGTCATGCACTGTAGCCGGGAGCCCGGTTATTGGCGTCATCGCGTCGGGCAAGGCGAAGGACCTCGGTAGCTCTTCCTTTGCGGGCAATGTGAATTTTCCCCATCGCTTTGTGCGAGGACACAGTGCAAGCCCATTGCCAAAAGCGATTCGATGCGTAGTCTCCGCGCCCTTTTTATGAGCAAGCCAATAGCGGGACAACGATGGGTGAGTGACAGCGAGCCGGAGCTGGGGCT
>CAIYUV010000264.1 GCA_903929475.1 uncultured Spartobacteria bacterium | reverse complement strand
TTCTCCTGCGGCTTGCCGAGCTGGTCGATGCAGTAGTTTACGATGTGCCAGTCATTGAGTTCATCGTCTTTGCAATCAAGCGCGGCAAACTTGATGCCACCCACGCCATCACTCTGCCCTTTCGGCACCTTCGGCAAGCCGCCTTCGTTTTTCATGTAGTCATCCCAATCTTCGAGGCGCTTGTAGCTCTCATGGTAAATTTTGCCCGCGCCGCAGACGAGGTAGCCGCCCTGACGAAAGGCGTGGGTGAGTGTCTGCTCTTCGGGGATGACGGGACGCCAGTCCTGGTTGTTGTCATAAACGCCCGTCCTCCCCGGACGCATGCCGCTCATGAGCGCTGCCCGTGAGGGGTTGCACACCGGCGCAGCGCAGTAGCTGTGCGTGAAGCGCACACCCCGTGCAGCAAGCTTGTCGATGTTCGGCGTGATCGACTGCTTGTTGCGGCCGAGATAGCCAACCCAGTGGTTGAGATCATCGATGGCGATGAACAGGACGTTGGGCTTGTCAGCGGCAGGGGCCGTGACAGCGAGCAGCAAAAGAGCAAGGAAGAGGCGCATGGTGGCCGCTGAAACGCAGCGAAGTCTGAAGTCTTGCGATTCGTCTTCATTCACGACATGATGCCGCTCATGCTCGACACTCTACTCACCGCACCCAAGAACCTCGCCCTCGTCTGCGAGCTGTTGGATGGCCTTGCGGACATCCCGAAGTAGCGGCGTTTTGGTAAGCCAGCACCTTGGATAGAACAACACATTGGATGTGAATGAGTTATGACCTGCAGAAATGCAGCAGGATGTGATCCAGTCCATCGAAAGCTGCATGCAGACGTTCGCTACAGCCTCAGCCGACCAGCATGAAAGTTCGCCGAAATAGGCGAAGACCGCATTGCACACGAGAGGAGATGGTTTAAGCTGACAATTGGCATATTTTCATCTTCTTCCAGCCTCGTCTGAAAAGTGGTGGAATGCATCGTGGCTGAAATTGACTAATATGGCGTCGCATGAAGATCATCCCCGAGCTTTTTCACGCCTATCTCAAATGCCCGACTAAATGCTGGCTGCGGGCCACCAACGAAAATGGGGACGGTAATGCTTACGCGGAATGGGTTAAATCACAAAATGAACTTTATAGTACGACCGAGACTGAACAAATAGTTGCCTCATTTTCGAGCGATGAAGTCGCAAGCTCAGCAGCTATAGAAAGCTTGAAATCAGGCAAGTGGCGATTGGCCACAAATTTGGCAGCTCAGGCACAGAGTGATTTATGGGTTGTAGAATCGAAACTGCATGCCGTCGAGCGCGTGCCATCCGCAGGCCGAGGGAAACCCGTGCAGTTTATCCCCATCCGTTTCATCTTCACCAACAAGCTTTGCAAGGATGACAAACTGCTGCTGGCATTCGACGCGTTTGTCTTCTCAAAGTCAGTGGGACGCGAGATCAAGAACGGCAAGATCATTCATGGTTATGATCACGCCACGTTCAAGGTGAAGACCTCGCCCCTGGCGGGTAAAGTGCGGAAGCTCCTCGATAAAATCGTCACGCTGCTCTCCAGTCCTACGCCACCCGATCTGATTTTGAACCGACATTGCGCCGAGTGCGAGTTCCAAGCTCGCTGCCGGAAAATTTCAATCGAAAAAGACGACCTCAGTCTGCTTGCCAATATGAGCGCGAAGGAGCGCCAGAAACTCCGCAGCAAAGGTATTTTCACGATCACGCAATTATCCTATACATTCCGCCCCCGCCGACGGCCCAAACGGCAGCGCGACAAAAATGAAAAATATCATCACTCGCTAAAGGCACTTGCGATTCGGGAGGAGAAAATTCATATCGTCGGCACGCCTGAGATCAAAATTGAAGGCACACCAGTCT
>CAIYUV010000263.1 GCA_903929475.1 uncultured Spartobacteria bacterium | reverse complement strand
GGCGGAGGCGGCGCTTGGCTGGAGGCTCGTCTTTCACCCCCGCCATTTACCGCGCGTTGCTGCGAATGGCAATGCGGGAGTGTGGCCCTGCGCCTGTTGCCTCCGTTCGCGGTTACGCGCTGAGTGCCAAGCGTGGGCGGGCGTCGGGGCTCCAGGGGTTTGTTTTGAAATGGGCGGCTTCGATTTTCTCCGCGTAGTCCTCGCAGAGCTGGCAGGCGGTGGCGATGTCGAGATGGAGGTGGCGCGGGGCGTAGGGTGCGAGGTTTTTGTGCGCGAGGCGGAAGAGGCGGCTGGCGGGGCGGAGTCGCGCGCCGTGCTTGGCGTGGGTGGGGTGCTCGTGCTGTTTGCGGAGGTGGACGAATGCGCCTGCGAGCTGGATGAGTCCTTTGAAGAAGGCGTGGTTTTCGCCGGGTGTGCGGAGCCAGAGGTGTTCGAGCACATCGTGGGCTTCGTAGTAGTCGCCGGCGTTGAAGCAGGTGAACCAGCCGGTGTAGCGCGGGTCGGTGCCTTCGCCGCCGGGGCTGTTTTCGAGCGTGGCCACGAAGGCCTCGATGCGGTCGCTTTTTTTCATCGCGGGAATGGAGCGGGGCACTATCCTGCGCAGCCGTGTGCAAGACAAGCGGACGCTTTGCTCCAACAATTTCCCTCGCGCTCACCGCGCTGCGCTTTCGCTTTGCCCGGTGCGGGGCAGGCGGTCGGGATTGCAGAATGTGATGTAAATGGACGGGACGACTTTCATTTTGATGACGAGCGGGCTGGTGGTGCTGGCGCTGATCTCGGCGTTTGTGTCGGCGGTGGAGACGGCGCTGTTTTCGCTCCAGCCGCAGCAAATCGAAGCGCTCAAGGCGCGGCGCGCGTCGTTCGCCGAAGGGCTGGGGCGGCTGATGGAGAATCCGCGCCGTTTTCTCAGCGCCGTGCTGCTGGCCGATGCGCTGGCGAATGCACCGCTGATGATCGGGAGTCTCGTGTTCATCGAGGCGCAGGGCGCGGTGGAGATTCCGCGATGGGCGTCGGTGCTGATCATTTTCGCGCTCATCGTTTTCATCTGCGACCTCGTGCCGAAGCTGATCGCGCTCACGATCCCGCAGACGGTGGCGCGGATGGGTGTGTCGTTTTTCACCCGCGTGATGCCGCTGCTCGATCCGCTGGCGCGCGTGCTGGAGCGGGGGAGTGAGCGCATCGCGGGTGCGATTTTGCCCGCAGGGCTGCAAACGCAGCGGAGCCTGAGTGAGGAGGAGATGGAGACGCTGGTGGAATTGAGCGCGGAGCAGGGGGCGCTGCACGAGACGGAGAGCGAGATGATTTCCGAGATCATCAAGCTCGGCGACAAGACGGCGAAGGACTGCATGACGCCGCGCGTGGAAATGTTTGCGCTGCCGGACGACCTGACGAACGAGGAGGCGATGGTGCAGTTGCGCCAGCGGCGGTTCCGGCGCGTGGTGGTGTATGGCGAGACGCCCGATGATATCGAGGGCGTGCTGGATGTGTCGGCGTTCCTGCGCGAGCCGTCGGCGCATTACACGGAGCGGCTGGATGTGCCGTCGTTCGTGCCGGAGACGATGAAGGCGGTGGCGTTGCTGAAAAGTTTCCTCAACCGACCGCAGGGTCTTGCCATCGTGGTGGACGAACACGGCGGCGTGGAAGGCGTGGTGACGCTGGCGGATTTGGTGGAGGAGATCATCAGCGACGCAGTGCCGCAGGCGGAGGCGAAGTTGTATCTCGAATCCATCGGCGACGGGCGTCTGCTCGCGAGCGGCAGTGCGCGGCTCGAAGACATCGAGGAGGAACTCGGTGTGAAATTCAAGGAGGAGGGGAGCATTGATACAATCGGCGGACTCATCTTCAATCAACTCGGCCAGCTCCCGAAGGCGGGGCAGGAATTGCGCATCGGCTCGGTGCGCGCGGTCGTGCGGCGTGTTTCGCGCAAGCGCGTGGATGAAGTGCAGCTCGAACGCGACACTTGGGAGGACGTGGAGGAATGATCTGGCTCATCATCGCGCTCTGCCTCGTCGTGTCGTTCGTATTCAGCGGAATTGAGGCGGGAATTCTCTCGGTGAATCGCGTGCGTCTCGCGCACCGTGCCAAGCAGCGCGAACGCGCAGCGCTCAAGCTCCAGCGGCTGCTCTCACATCCCGAGCGGTTGCTCATCACGGTGCTTGTCGTCACGAATCTCTCGAACATTCTCGCGCTCGTCCTCGTCTGCGACCAACTGCACGACGTGCTCGGACGACGCGGCTACTACGTCGCGCTCGCACTTTATCTGCCCGTGTATCTGCTCGGCCTCGAACTGCTGCCGAAGTCGCTGTTCCGCCGTTTCCCGTATCGCGCGCTCGCCGCGCTCGCCGAGCCTCTGCGCCTCGCGGACGTGCTGCTCGCGCCGATGCATTTCATCGGTGAAGTGGTGCAGAAACTCTTTTTCGGTCGTCGTCCCATCGAGCAGCAGCGGCTTTTCCTCGGGCGCGAAGATTTCCGCTACTACGCCGCCGAGGGCGAAAGGACGGGCACCATTACAAAGACCGAGCGCGAGATGATTACGGACGTGGTGGATTTCCGCGCTGTGACCGCGCGCGACGTGATGGTGGCACTCGATCCTGCGCGCTCAATCACCGCCGATGCGCCAGTGAGCGAGTTGCTGGAGAAGAGTGCACGAATGCATCAGGATCGCTGGCTCGTATGCGGCGACGACGGCAGTGTGACCGGCGTGGTGAGCGCGTTCGAGGTGCTCATCGAAGGTCGGCGCGATGTGAATGTCGGCGTCTATCAGCGCCGCATCGTGACCGTCGCCGCGCAGGAGCCTGCATATAGCGTGCTGCGGAAACTGCGCGCCGCGCGGACGAACGTCGCCATCGTGCGCGGCCCCGGTGTTACGCCGCTTGGTCGCGTGACGTGGGAGGACCTGATTCGCAAACTCGTGAGCGCAGCGGCGAAGTAGCGCCACTTTGCACTGTCCGCACGCGCATGGCGGCTGCTATGGGTGCTGCGGATGCAGCCCAAACGAATCATACTCCTCGCGGCCCTGATCGCGCTGGTGGCAAAACTTTACTGCGCAGGAACGACGACGGGCACGAACGATGTGGTCTTTTTCTACGGTTTCGGAAAAATCATCAACCAGCACGGGATTGCCTACGCCTACGCAAATTACCCGATATTCAACCACACGCCGCTGGTCGGCGAATACGTCGCGTGGCTTCAGCGCATCGAGCCGGGCACGCAGATGAAAATGGAGATGCTGCCGTTTCTGCTGCGCCTGCCGGGAATCATCGCCGACTTTCTCGCAGTGCTCGTGCTGTTTCGCATCCGTGCAATCACCGGCAGGCCGCCGTGGTGGGCGATTGGAGTTTTTGTGCTGAGTCCGGTGGCATTCATGGTTTCGGGATTTCACGGGAATGTGGATTCGGTGCTCGCGCTGCTGCTTCTCGTCGCCGCATGGCTTGCGCTGGAAAACAAATCCGCATGGTGCGGTGTCGCGCTTGCGCTCGCATTCAGCGTGAAAGTCGCGGCCCTGCTCGTCGGGCCTGTTTTTTTTGCGTGGTGGTGGGGGCGTCGCGCGTGGCGTCCATTTCTGCTGAGTTGTGCAGTGGTCACGCTTGCGGGATGGTTTACCGGGTTGATTGGAGCGCCGCGCCAATTTTTCGGAAATGTGCTCGGCTACCAGGGCTATTGGGGAATCTGGGGGCTGAGCTGGTGCTTGAAGCAGACTGGCGTGGAGACTTTTCAAAAAGTCGGATTCGATCAACTCACGTCGGCGCAAATGTTCGTCATGGGTCTCTGCAAGTGGGGCATCATCGCGGGGGTGCTCGCCATCTCGTGGCTGCGGAGAAAGACGGATGCGTCCGGACTTTTCACCACGCTCGCGTGGGTGTGGGCGTTGTTCTTCGTGTGCGCCACGGGTGTTGCGCCGCAATATTTCGTCTGGCTCGCGCCATTTCTCCTCGTCGCCACACCGGGCTGGTCGGCGGCTGTCACTTGCGCGGCCTCGGTTTTTATTTTCGTGTTTTACAACGTGACCGCGCATGTGCGGACGGATCGCGTGCAAATTATCGGGGGCGATCCATGGACGCCGCCGTGGGTGAAACCATGGGACCTCGCGCGCTCGGACAACCCGCACATCGCGCTCTGGGGGCCGTGGCAGACGCTCCCGTGGATGGTTTTAATCGGCTGCCTCGCATGGCTCACAATGCGCGTCTGGAAAGAGCGCACAAAGGAAGCTGGCGCGGGCTCTGCTTAAAGCGAATCACAGCCCAACCATGTCCACTCTCAATCAGCCCAACGAGAGCGCGCCCGTTTTGTCGGCGCGCGTATTCTGGATTCTCTTCACGCTCATCGCGCTTGCCGGCACGTCAATCCGTGTCACCGATTCCGCTGCGTGGCGTCGCACCGGACCGGACGAACTGATGTATCGCCGCTACGTGAACATGATGGACGGCTACCAAGGGCCGGTCGGTGTTTTTCGGTCGGACGAAAGCACGGCCCGCACCGGCAGGATGGATCTGATTCCATACAGTGCTGAAATCAAAAATACGGGTGCGATGGCGATGCCGGAGATGGCGGATTTTTACATTGAGACGCAAAAAAATCCCGATGTGCTCTGCGAACTGCCGCCCACGCGCTTCCTCTACATTTACACTTCGTGGCTGTGGAAGCGCGCGCAGTTTGGCAACGCTCCGCCGCTCGCACCCACGCTCGTTGCGAAGCCGGGCACTGGCGATGATTATTCCAAGGACGCCGATCACGTGGACCCCGCGCTCACCTCGCTCCATCGCGTCGCGGCGTTTTTCTCGATCCTCCTCATGATCACCGGCGGGCTGTGCGCGTGGCGCATCGTAGGGCGCGGGGCGGGTCTCGCCGTGCTTGCGCTGATGGCCTGCGACCCGGTGCAGATTCATCTGAGCCAGCATGCGATGATAGATGGCTTCTTCGCATTCTGGGCGGCAGCCGCGCTTTGGACGACGTGGGAGTGCCTGAAAAATCCCGCGAGCCGCGGCTGGCTCGCCGCGCACACCTTCGTGCTCGCACTCATGGTGCTCACGAAAGAAAACGCCTTCTTCGTTTATTGCGCACTAGGCGTGGTCGTCGTGGCGAACCGCTGGCTGCGTTTCGGCACCGTCACTCCGCGTTTTCTCGTGTGCAGCATCGCGGGTGGTGCGCTCGGTTTTCTCTCGCTGGTTACGCTGGCCGGCGGCTTCGGAAATTTCCTCACGATTTACCAATCGCTCGTCGGTAAAGCTCAGCAACTCGCCTACGCGCAGGCCACCGGTGACGGGCCGTGGTATCGCTACTTGATTGATTTGATGACCGTGAGCCCCCTCGTCCTCGTGCTCGCGCTCGGCGCGCTCTTCGCACTCGCGCCGCAGCGGCGCGAACTCGCGTTCCTCGCGCTCTTCGTCGCCGGGAGCTACTTGATCATGTGCAACGTGAAGTTTGGGATGAACCTCCGCTATGCAAGCATCTGGGAATTGCCACTGCGCACCGCTGCGTTTGCGATGTTGTGGCAGATTTGCTCCCGACTCGGACGCTGGCAATGGATCGCCGCGACTGTGCTCGTCGCCGCGCTGTGTGCCTACGAGTTTCGCCAGTATTCGATTTTTGCGACGGACCCGGCACATCCGCTCTACGAACTGGTGCCGTCACAAATGCTGCGCTTGATCAATGTCATCAAAGGCTAGCCGCGAAATGTGCGAAATGATTCCATTTTCCCCAATGCTCGACGGCGGCACACATCTGGCTATTCTGCCCGCGCCCAACCATGCCCATTGATCTAGCGCAAAAGCGCGTCCTCATCTTTATCGTCGCCTACAACGCCGAGACAACCATCAGCAGCGTTCTTAATCGCATCCCGGCGGAACTGCGCAATCCGAACGTCGAAGTGCTCATCATTGATGACTCGTCGAAGGACAAAACTTTCGCCGCCGGATTCGAGCACGCGAATCGCGAGAGTGGCTTCCGCATCACCACCCTGCGCAATCCCGAAAACCAGCGCTACGGCGGTAATCAAAAACTCGGCTACCGCTACGCGATCGACAATGGCTTCGACATCGTAGCGCTCGTGCACGGCGACGGCCAGTATGCGCCGGAGAAATTGCCCGACCTCATCGCGCCGTTCATCAAGGGCGAGGCCGACGCCGTCTTCGGATCGCGCATGATGCGCAAATCGGACGCGCTCTCCGGCGGGATGCCGCTCTACAAATGGATCGGCAACCAGGTGCTCACCACCTTCGAGAATTTCGTCCTCGGCACGAACCTCAGCGAATTTCACAGCGGCTACCGGCTCTATTCCGTCGAAGCGCTGAAGAAACTTCCGTTCGAGCGAAACGCGAATGACTTCCATTTTGATACCGACATCATCATCCAGCTTCACTTCGCTGGAATGCGTATCGTCGAGCTGCCGATCCCCACTTTCTACGGCGACGAAATCTGCCGCGTGAACGGGATGAAATACGCGTGGGACTGCTGTAAAGCCGTCGTGCGCGCAAAACTTCACAGCAAAAATCTGCTCTACGACCGCAAGTTCGATGTTGGGCCCGTCGAGGAGACCTACGACCTCAAGCTCGGCTACGACAGCAGTCACGAGCGCGGCATAAATTCCGTCAAACCCGGCGCGCGCGTCCTCGATATCGGATGCGGTCGCGGCTACGTCGCCGAGATCATGGCGGAGAAAGCGGCGCACGTCACCGGACTGGATCAATATTCACCCGAGAAAAGCACAAAACCCAACGTGGACTACCGCAAGTGGAACATCGAAGCGGAACCGGTGCCGGTGGATATTTCGGACTACGACCAAGTCTTCATGCTCGACATCATTGAGCACTTGAAAGACCCCGAGGTTTTCATGGAAATGCTCCGCGAAAAAGCGGGACACAAGCGGCCCGAGATCGTCCTCACCACGGCGAACATCGCGTTCTTCGTAACGCGCTTCATGCTGCTGCTCGGCCAGTTCAACTACGGACGCAAAGGCATTCTGGATCGCACGCACACGCGCCTGTTCACACGCAACTCCCTGCGCGAACTCTTCGAGCAGACCGGCTACAACGTCATCGAAATGGGCGGCATCCCCGCGCCGTATCCGAAGGTTGTCGGCAACGGCGTCTTCGGAAAAATCGTCATGGCGATCAACACCTTCCTCTGCCGGATTCCGTTTCTCCGCAGCCTGTTCACTTACCAGCTCTACGTCCGCGCGCAGCCCCGCCCCACAGTGCCCGCGCTGCTTTCAAAAACCATCGAGGCCAGCGAAAAACTGCGCACCGAGCTGGCGCAGAAAACGGTTTTGTAGGGCGAAAAGGAGGAGCTTCGGAGCAAGCTCGCAGTAGCAGCGGTGCCAGGGTTCATCGGCGTGTGTGGCAAACATGGACAGGGCCTATTGTGGGATGAAACGCCGCACCCTGCCGCTTTTGTGTGCGCGAGGCGAAATTATTTTGGGCGTCCGCGCATGGACCCGGCATCTCAGCCCCTCTTTCTCACTTCGACAGACATCCGGCTCAGCTTGTAGAGAATCTGGCCGCGCCTCCGCAGCGGCCACCATTCGTAGAGATAGATTTGGAGTGGACGCCACATGGCGACCCAGCCCGCGATGGTCAGCCCCTCTTTGAAGAAGTTTGGCACGATTGCGTCGCTATTGACCGGGATGAGCCCGATGAGGAGAAAGCACACCACGAGGAACGATACGCCGACAAACAGACTCATCCGCCCCTGCTTCATCAGCCGTCTAAACTCCAGCGCATTCAACCGCGCGCGGTAGATGAAGAAATGATGCACCGCGTTCTCGACCAGTTGCTGTGCGTTGCCGCCCTCGGGCATATTTTCCAGATGGATGATGAGGTCCACCGGCTCGGGCCGTTGATACTCCTGCGCCCAACTCAAAATGAACTCCGCCGCATCATCATCCAGATCCCGCTCGTGAAAGGGCGACGGATCCATCGTGTTGAAGAGCTGATCCATGTCATGCAACTTCATCTCGATGTGATGCGTCCCCGGCTTGTGTCCCGAGGATGGACTGGCGGTGCGGCTGCCTCCCGGCACATGGCTTCCCCGGTGTGGGCTGGAAGGGCTGGCCGCGTGCTGGCTGTCATGAGTTTTCATGGACGGAGTGGGCGCAGCATATCATCATTCCGCAGGCTGGGCAAGGTCAGCCGCCTTTGTGTGCGCGGCGGCGGGAGTTTTTCGCGTGCCTAGCAGTATGTAGGACTTGAAAACGGACATGCAGACTGCAGATGCCGCAGGCGAGAGGCTGCGCTCAGGCGTTGTCACGCAGCGGCAGGGCCGCGCCCACGCAGAAGAGGCATATGGGGTTGTGTGTCAGTATTACACCGTCAATGAGACGCCTGCTTTGGGCAGCCCGCACAGGCGGAAGCACCGATAGACCCCCAATTTAAATATAATGGATGTTGCAGACTTTCAGGTTGCTTTTAAATATGGTAAACAGGAACACCCCAACATCGTTCCGATTTTAACCTTCAAACTCTGTCGTCATGTTTAGAAAAACAAAATTTTCCAGTAGTGCAAAAAAACGGATATGTGCATTGCCATTTGCTGGGTTGTTTGCGTTGAGTGCCTCTGCTGCGAATATTTCGTGGTCTGGAGCAACGGATGCGGTGTGGAGCACGGGCGGGGACTGGGTGGGTGGGATTGCGCCATTGGCCGGGGACGTGGCGGTTTTTGATATAGGCTCGGTGTCGAATTTGACGACGACGCTAGGCGTGGATCGCTCAATTTCGGGTATCAGGATTACGACGCCGGGCGGGCTGATCACGATTGGGGCCGGGAACCTGCTGACACTGGGCGCTGGCGGAATTGACATGAGCACGGCGTCACAGAATTTGCTGATCAATGCTTTGGTTGCGCTGGCGGCGGATCAGTCGTGGAATGTGGCTGCCGGGCGGACATTGATCGTGAACGGGGTGGTCAGCGGGACCGGGGTGAATTTGAACAAGATTGGACCGGGGGATTTGACACTCGCTGGAGCAAACACATTTACAGGGACTACCACGATTGGAGGCGGCACGTTGAATTTGACCGGGAGTTTGAACGGGACTGTCGGGACTAATCTGACGTTCATGAGCACGGGGATTTTCAACGTGAGTGAGGCAGCCGGGGTGAGTCAGGGGATGGGGGCATTGAACTTCAGCGGCGGAGATGGGGTGGTTAAATCCACGAACCATGGAGGGACGAGCACGGTGACATTTTCCTCGCGTGGTGTTCGTGGTGCAGGCGCAACAGGGAATTTTGTGATCGAGGGCGGGACAGCAGGAACGCCGGGGATTCTAGGGACAAACAACATCGTGATAACCGGCGCGTTGACCGGCAGATTGATGGACCGCGGTCTTTTCTACAACGGCTCAAGTTATGCGGCGGTTGACGCGGGTGGTTTTGTGCGCGGGTTGATTTATGGGACGGACCTGAACGCGCCCGCGATCATTGCCGCAGGCGCTACGCTCGGTGTAAATGATGCTTCGCAGAATGTGCAGATTAGCGGTGACATCACGGCGCAGACATCGGCTGCTGTGAATACGATCAGCAACCCCGGGCCTTTCGGCATCACACTGGATGTCGGTCAGATATTGAGTTTCAACGGTCTTCTAAAGTCCGGAGGAAATGCGGCGGCGATCTCCGGCGGGGCCGGGATCCAGACCACAGCGGCGGGGAGCGAAATGGTGATTCGCACGGATGCGGCAGGGGACACGCTGACCATCAGCACGCCCATCCTCGCCAATGGCACAAGCAGCCTGACAAAGTCTGGTTCCGGCACGCTGATTTATTCGGTGGACAACGCCTACACGGGCGGGACGGTGATCAATGCGGGCGTGTTGCAGGTGGGCAGTGGCGGCACGACAGGAAGCTTGGGTGCCGGCAGCGTGAACAACAGTGCCAGTCTTGTTTTCAACCGGGGCGACGTGTTCACGGTGGCCAACATAATCAGCGGGAGCGGATCGCTGACGAAAAGCGGGGGTGGGACGCTGACACTAACGGGTGCGAACACCTACACCGGAGCCACGGTGGTTGGCACGGGCACGCTGACTTTGAGCAACGTGTCCGCGTTATCCGGAACCAGCGGGATCAGCCAGAGCAGCGGAACAAGGATCAATGTGAACGTCCCCAGTTTTTCACTGGCGAAGCTGAACCCTGTGAATGGCGGCGGCGGAGTCGTGGCCGGGAGTTTCCTGCGTTTCACGGGTGGTGCTGCCAATCAGACTCAGAATGCTGGTTTGACGAACGGGCCCGGGATTATTTTCGGCACATTGGAAATGGACACAAACGTTTTCACCACGAACTGGGAGATCAGCCTTGGCGAGGGGGCGGTGATGAAATCGGTGCAGGGTGCGCTTTATCAGGGCATTAACGCCACGGGCGGCATCAAGCTTTATGGCAATGCTGCTTTTGAATCGAGCAACAGCCTTGAAAGGTTGGTGATTGAGTCGGGCACGATTACGGCGGGGTCCGCAGGGCTGAAGACATTGACGCTGACCGGGACGGAAAAGCAGAACGACGCGATAGGAACGGATCCCAGCGGTGTGAAGGGGACGAACATCACCGATGGCATCGGACGGCTGGCGATTTTGAAGAGCGGCACGGGAACCATGGGTTTGCGGACTGCCAATTTGTATAGTGGCGGCACGATTTCCAACGATGGCATCTTGAAGTTGATGAGCGCCACGGCGATGGGACCCGCCACCGGCGCATACATGACCTTTGGCCCCGGCAGCACCGGGAAGGTTCAAATTAACAATAGCAGTTCATCCCAAGTATGGGTTGGCTTGAATACTGATTCAACGACTCCCGGCACGCCGAGTATCGAAAGTTATTCCGGCAATAACACGCTGACGGTCAACAATCCGGTGCCTCAAACCTATGCAGGCGCATTGCAAAATGGCGCTGCGCTTGGTGCCAATCTGGG
>CAIYUV010000262.1 GCA_903929475.1 uncultured Spartobacteria bacterium | reverse complement strand
TGGCCCGAGCCCGAAAGCGGAGCAAAATCTATGTCAACGTTTTGTGCGGCAGGCGGAGTGTGGAATGTCTTCACAAACTCCCATACCACCGTCCTCGCCGCGCAAAACGCCTCTATTCAATCGCGGCGTTCGGGTTAAATCCATGAAAATCGCCCGCCTCATCATCGCCGCCGTCCTCACAGCCAGCTCACTCCTCCCCGCCACCGCCACCGCCGGGCAGCGACGCTTCGCCTTCACCTACGAAGCCACCACCGCAGCCAAGGGCTCCCTGGAAATGGAAAACTGGGTCACCTGGCAGGCCCGGCGCGGCAGCGGCAGCAACTCCAACGAATTTGACTTCCGCCACGAACTCGAACTCGGCCTCACCGAACACCTCGAACTCGGCCTCTATCTCTCCGACTGGTCCATCACCCGCAGCGGCGGCCACACCGAAACCGTGTGGAGCAACGTCGCCGCCGAATTCATCTACAACCTCACCAACCCCACCACCGACACCCTCGGCAGCGCACTCTACCTCGAAACACAGCTCGGCGACGAACTCTTTGCCCTCGAAGCGAAGCTCCTGCTCCAAAAAAACATCGGCCCCTGGCTCCTCGCCTACAACGCCGCCCTCGAAGCCCGCTGGGAAAGCTCCGGCTACCGCGAACAAAACGGCGAATTCCAGCAAACCCTCGGCATCAGCTACCAAATCAACCCCCGCTTCACCATCGGCGCCGAACTCCTCAACGAAATGGACTTCGTGGACTGGGGCACCGCCTCCAACCGCACCCTCTACATCGGCCCCAACGCCTCCGTGCGCTTCGGGCGCGCCTTCGCCACCGCCACCGTCCTCTTCCAAGCCACGGACATCGAAGATGAACCCAAAGTCCAAAGCCGCCTCATTTTCGGCATCCAATTTTAAACCCCGCCGGGGAAAACAGCGCGCACACCGGCACGCCCCCCTCCTCCTGCTCGGCGCACTCGCCGCCTGCACCAATTTGGAAACCACCGCCCCGCCGGCCACCATGCTCAAAGGCGACAGCACCAGACTTGAAGCAGGACGCCAAATCTACCTCACCCAGTGCACCGACTGCCACTCCGCCGAGCCCATCCGCAACTACCCGGCATCCCGCTGGCCGGGCATCCTCGACGAAATGGCGCCGAAAACAAAGCTGTCTCCCGCGCAAGAGCGCGATGTGCGGGCATACGTCGCCGCTGTTTCCAAGATGAATTGAGCAACACTTTCTCAGCGCTGCCGCGCTCAGTGGTTGAACATGAATTCCTTCGCGTTGAGCAGCGCCCAGAAGATGTCGGTGAAGACCTTGGGTTTGTCGGCGTCGGTGGAACTCCAGTGTTGTTCGAGGCGGGTGAGTTCACCGTCGGTGGGCTGGCGGTTGAAGCAGCGGAGGTAGAGGTCGGTGGCGATTTCGCGGGGGGGAGTGTTTGCTTTCACGAGCCGCTGCACCACGCCGCCGCCGGTGATTTTCGTCTCGACGGTGTCGCCATTTAAAAGATGAAGCGCCTGGCTGAGCGTGGGGCCGACTTGTTCGCGGGAGCAAATTTGCTCGCGGTCGGCGCGGCCAAATGTGGTGAGGAAGTAGTTGGAGGTTTTGCCGTCGGCGATCTCGACGGCGCGCGCACCGAGGGGGAGGCCACGGTATTTGTCCTTCGTCTCAGTGACTTGGGTGATGCAGTCGAGCATCACCTCGGCGCGCATCCGGCGGATGGTGGCGTGGGCGAAATTGCGGTCGTCCAGTTCGTTCGACTCGTTTACTCGCGTGGTGCGCTGGTAGGTGGCGCTGTTGCACACGTCGCGGACGATTCGGCGCAGATCGTAGTTGTATTCGATGAGCTTCGCGGCGAGCGCGTCCATGAGTTCGGGGTTGCTGGGCGGGTTCGAGAGGCGCGCGTCGTCCACCGGCTCGATGATGCCGCGGCCCATGTATTGCGCCCAGACGAGATTCGCGATGTGGCGTGGAAAGAAGGGATTTTTTGGCGAAGCCACCCAGTCCGCGAGCACCTGGCGTCGGTCTTTTCCCTTCGTATCCGGCGCATCTTCGCCGAGGAATTTCGGCGGCACGACTGCGCCGGTGACGGGATGCTTTGAGTCGCCACTGCCGTTGTTGAAAATGATCTTCTCCCTCGGGTCCTCGCCATTTTTCCTGCCGATCTGTGTGAAAAAAGCGACGAAGCCGCGATAGTCCGCCATCGTCCAGCGGTCGAACGGATGGTTGTGACACTGCGCGCACTGGATGCGCGTGCCGAAGAACGCCTGCGCCGTGTCCTCGGCGAGTTTCAGCGGGTCGGTCTCGAGCTGGTAGTAATTTGCCGCCGGATTCTCGAAGTTCGATCCATCCGCCATGATCAGCTCGCGCGCGATTTCGTTGATGGGGACATTTCTTCCAAGCTCCTCTCGGAGCCAGTTGTAATAACCGAGCAGCGCCTTGTAGCCGCCTTGGTTGTTGTTTTCCGTGCGCACTTGCAGCAGCTCGCTCCACTTCAGCGCCCAGATGTCCACGAACTCCTTGCGTTGCAACAGCTCCTCGATCTTCGCCGCGCGCTTGCCGGTCTCTTTGCTGACGGTGAAATTTTTCACGTCCTCCGGCGAGGGCAGAGTGCCCGTGATGTCAATGCACACGCGGCGCAGGAAAGTCGCATCGTCGCAAATCCCGCTCGGCAGCATCCGCATCTTGTCCAGCTTCGCATTCACAAAACCATCCACGTAATTCCACTCCTCCACCGTCGGCTTCGTGTATTGCAGCCCCTTCGGCACCACAATCACCTGCGTGCCCACCGTGTAAGTGTGAAAGCGCGCCATCACAAACGCCTCGCCGCGCTGCCCCGTGGTGATGACACCCTCCTTGTCAATTTTCGCCGAGCCGTCGTTGCTGCTCAGGAAAAGACACATCGCAGTGACATCGCGATCCGTGCCGTCGGAATACTTCGCGCGAACAGTGAGGCGGAATTTTTGATCCGGCGCCTCCAGCAGCAGTTGCCTCGGCAAAATCTCAACGCTGACCGGCTGCACGACATCCGCCTTGTCATTCGGCGCGCCCGCTTCCAGCCAGCGGAGAATATTCTGCGCGCTCTCGCTGTCCTTCGTGAAAAGCTTGCCGCCTGTGTGCGGTGCCTCGCCCACGCATTTTGTGATCACCATCGAGGAATCCGGCAGCGCGAGATTGATGCGACGCCCGATCATTTCCCGCGTGAGCCGGAAATAATCTCCCTCCGGATCGTAGCCAAAAAGCGAAAGCCGGAACCCATCCTTCCCCCGCGAAGAACCGTGGCAGCCCCCGCTGTTACAGCCGTTGCGCATAAAGACAGGCATC
>CAIYUV010000261.1 GCA_903929475.1 uncultured Spartobacteria bacterium | reverse complement strand
TTCCACCGCTGTGATTGAAAATGTGCGTCCGCTCGTGAATGGCGGGCGCTATCCCGTGAAACGAATCGTCGGCGAATGGCTGGAGATTTTCGCGGATGTTTTCAAGGACGGCCACGATGTTGTTTCCGTCGTGCTGAAGTGGCGGCGTGTGGGCGAAAAGAAATGGAACGAGGCGGCGATGGAATGTGTGGACCCGTGGACGGGCGACCATTGGAAGGGCGCGTGTGTTTTCACCGAGATGGGTGCGCATGAGTTCACCATCGAAGCGTGGGGCGACCTTTGGAAATCCTGGCAGCACGAGTGGCATGCGAAGTTTGAAGCGAAGCAGCCGGATTTGCAGAGCGAGACGCTGGAGGGAGCGGCGTTTGTCGAAAGCGCGGCGAAGCGCGCATCTGCGCACAAGGCGAAGGTGGACGCGGATTGGCTGCGACGCATCGCGAAAGAAATGCGCAGCGAGACTCCGGAGCACGTGAACGGCATCGCTCATGACGGAGAGTTGTCGCGGCTGATGTGGACTTACTCGGATCGTTCGGTGAGCACGGAGTTCGTGTGCTCCTTCGCGGACACGCTCGCGATTTTTCCGCCGAAGGCGAAGAGCGACGCCCGCTATCCGCGCGTCTGGGTGGATCGCGAGCGCGCGGGCTATGCGTCGTGGTATGAATTTTTTCCGCGCAGCGCGGAGGGAAAGGCTGACAGCGGTTCGACGTTCCGTGGCTGTCTCGGTCGCGTGGACTATGCGAACGCGATGGGCTTCGACGTGATATACTTCCCCCCGGTGCATCCCGTCGGCGTGACTGCGCGCAAGGGCCGCAACAACGCCGTGACCTGCCAGCCCGGCGAGCCCGGCGTGCCCTACGCCATCGGCAACCGCCATCAGCAATGCCCGAACGGCGGCGGCCACAAGGACGTCGCGCCGGAGCTTGGCACGCTCGAAGATTTCCGCTGGCTCGTGGGAGAAATCCACGAACGCGGGATGGAGGTCGCGCTGGATTTTGCGATTAACTGCTCGCCGGATCATCCGTATGTCGCCGCGCACCCCGAGTGGTTTTTTCAGCGACCCGACGGCACGATCAAATACGCTGAGAATCCGCCGAAGAAATATCAGGACGTGTATCCGTTGAATTTCCACTGCGCGACGTGGCGCGAACTTTGGGACGAACTCACGAGCGTCATCGAATTCTGGTGCGAACAGGGCGTGCGCATTTTCCGCGTGGACAATCCGCACACGAAACCCGTCGCATTTTGGGAATACCTCATCGGTCGCGTGCAGTCGCGCTGGCCGGATGCGGTGTTTCTCAGCGAGGCGTTCACGCGTCCGAAAATGATGCGCTCGCTCGCCAAGGCAGGTTTCACGCAGAGCTTCACGTATTTCACCTGGCGCAATACGAAGCGCGGGCTCACCGATTATCTCTCCGAGCTGACGCAGAGCGAATCCGCCGACTTCATGCGTGCAAATTTATGGCCGAACACGCCCGATATTTTGCCGAGCTATTTGCAATTCGGCGG
>CAIYUV010000260.1 GCA_903929475.1 uncultured Spartobacteria bacterium | reverse complement strand
GCCTCGTCACCTTCTTTTTCCCAGCATACTCTCCCTGCGCGAAACTCATTTGGTGTTTCATGCATCCCTCTCTACCAAACTCACCCTCCAATGACTCGCTTTTTCTGCAGCACGGAGCGATTAAATCAGCGTTTCCTTAGTAAAGCTTTTCCATCAGTGTCTGGAAGCACTTTCATAGTTGCATTATTTGGAGCTAACGGAGGGTAGGCGTTAGGAGGGGCGGGAGGAGAAGGCGCTTGGGGTGGTGGCGGTAATATAGGATTTCCGGGCATCCATGGACGTCCGTATGGATCGACCGGAAATCCATCCTCACCAAAGCGATCGACGAACATTTTTGGATTGTTATGCACAAACCCATACAAATTCGCCCCGCCCGCTTCTCCAATCGGATCCCTTGAAATCCAGCGCCCCATGTTGGGATCGTAAGGTCGCGCCATATACATGACGGCGTGCGCTTGCGCGGTGAAAATTATTACAGCAATTGCAAAGAGGGTTTTGCGCAATGTTTTCATGCCTGCGCTATCCGCAATTCCGCCGGGCCTGTCAACGGCCAAATCACTCACCAACTCGGCAACAACACGGACTCTCCCATCCAGTCGAGTGCCGTTTGTTTGTGGTAGCTCCACAGCGCATCAATGACCGCATTCGAGTCTTCCAAGTTCAGTTCTAGAATACGCTCGAAGTAGCCGGGTGGAAGCGAGCCCCGATTCAGTGGCGGAGGCAAAGCTGCTACAGGAAGGCGGACGCTCTTTCCCGACTTCAAATTGATGACCAAGACTTGCTGACGGTATTTTAGCAAGGCAGGATCACCAGACGCCAACTGCCTTCGGTATTCGCCCAGTTCGTTCTTAAAATCGGTTCCGGCTTTTTCGCAGGCAGGCAAATTCGTGTTGGCACTCATGAAATAATGAATCTGAGCTTTTCGATTCATCAAGTAGGCGAAGCGCGAACCTTGCGGGACTTCCAGTTTTTCAATCTCGGTCCACAACGCATCCAACTGGTCGCCGAGCGGAGCTTCTTTGACGGCTTGGAGATAGTAATCCAAAGACTTTTTCCGCTGTGGTGTTTCCTGCCAGAAACTTGCCGCGAGCAGAAACATTTGTTTGGACTCGTCATACCGTTTGGCGTCACCGAGACAAATCGCACGAGTGTTCAAAAAACTGGAGAGCGCCTGCCCATTGCTGAGAGGTTGTAACCAATTGTAACCTTTCACTTCCTCGTCACTGGTTTTGAACTGCCCATTCTTGTAATCCTCGTCCTCCGGCGTCATAAACCCTTCGGTCACGGTCGGCTCGACGTTGAAGTGCTTCCCGTCCGGCTCTTCGTAGCGGACGTAGCGATGATATTTCGCTCCGGCGAGGTTCACAGGATAACCAAGCCTCCGACCCAGTGCGACGACGAGCACCGGCATGGACGCACACGTTCCGAAATGTTTTCCGTCGAGCAATCCGTGGATGAAAACATCCTTGGAATTTGCGCCTTCGCCCAGCATCGGAATTTTCCCGTCCATCTGCGGCAGCGCCATGTCGGGATTGTAGCGAATACCGAGGTCTTTCACCAAAACAGTGCCGAGCATCATCATACGATAATAGCCAATCGAGTTTCTGTATTGTTCCGGGTGTTCGCGGAACTTGTAGAAATGACGGGCAGTCTCGACTTTGATATATTTTGCCATGCCGTCCAGTC
>CAIYUV010000259.1 GCA_903929475.1 uncultured Spartobacteria bacterium | reverse complement strand
CGATGCTTTTAGTGGCGGCACCTTTCCGCAAGGAAAGTCGAGCTGACCCTGTTTGAGAGACTGACCTATCCATTCTTGCCGCTGCGGGCACTTGTGTCCACCCGCCCTCCGCGAAAAGACCGCCGCACTTTTTAAGAAAAAGAGCGGAACGGTCTTTTTGTGTTCCCATTTCCCCACCCTCACCAACCACTTCTACAGAGAAACACCACTTTCATGTTATTTGAGAGGCGTTGCGGTCATTTGGAATTCTTTCGTGCGCCCTCATACATCTTAATGGCGACGTTCTGTGCGAAATCGCGCTGACGCCACTCCTCGTAGATTGGGTAAGGCGGATACTCGGACTTGTGCGCCTCCCACCAGAAATAAAGGTCGCCTGCAAAGTAACTCTGCGAACTGTCCTTCTCGTTGGTGAAGATGGGCACTGCCTCGCCGACACGATGCTGGAACGCCTGTCCGAGCGGCGACGCTAACGGGATAAAGCCGCCGACCTGCACAACGGCGTAGAAAACAAAGCGACCGGGGGCGCGGTTGTCGTTCTTGGTGAGTGCGTCGCTGAGGTGCTGCTCGAAAACCGCTCGGTCTTGCTTGATGCGTGGAACGAGCGAGTTGTCGCCCTGAGCGAACTTGTCCCAAGTAGTAAGGTATCGGTCAATAAGCGTGAAATCGGGAGACGCCTTGGAGCCACAGCCGGAGCCGAAGAGCGAGAAGACCATAAGCAGCGAGATAAAAAAGGTTCGTTTCACAGTAAGCGCGTAGCGACGCCTAACATCTGATTAAGCCGACGGCGGGCGTGGTTTTCGTCGGTCTATTCCGTGGGTGGGGTTGCATGGGGGCGGAATGTGGAGGAGGGCGGCAACAGGGGTCAAGCGGGAAAAGGATTGAGCCTGGCGGGAGGGCGGGAGTCGGTTTTTTTCGACGCCACTTCGTCAAAAGTGATAGACCGACTGGCGCTTGCTGCCCGCCTGTCTTGCACATGGAAAACCCTGCCGCCGCTTTGCGCCCTTGCGCCTGGCGCGAGGAAAGTTTGCCTCGCCCGGCGTGGACGGGGATTGCGGATTGGGGATTCCGGGCCAGTCGGGGATGGGGCTGGGAGGTTGAAGCCGGCTTTCGAGCTTCGGACTTCGTTTTTCCGGCCTCCCATCGGCGTCCTTCGCTGAAAAAGGGGCGCTCTTCTCTGTTGGAGGTCTTTCCCCACTTCTTCCGGGGGCGCCACCTTTCGGTGCGGGGGCGCCACCTTTCGGTGCGGGGGCGCCACCTTTCGGCGCGGGGGCGCCACCTTTTGGCGCGGGGGCCCCACCTTTCGGCGCGGGGGCGCCACCTTTTGGCGCGGGGGCCCCACCTTTCGGCGCGGGGGCCCCACCTTTCGGCGCGGGGGCGCCACCTTTCCGCGCGGGGGGCCCACCTTTTCGTGCGGGGACGCCACCTTTCGGTGCGGGGGCTCCACCTTTCGGCGCGGGGGCGCCACCTTTTCCCGCAGCGACGCTCCTATTTCCCGCAGCGAGGTGGCCGGTGGAAACAGGGGCACTGCTGCGGGGCGCGGGCGCGTCCAAGAATGGCGTGGAGGAGCCTCCATTTCTCGCAGGTGTCATCCCCTTTGCCGGAGTGACGATCCCGCACCGCGCGACTTTTGTTTTTGGTGGCGATGGAGTCTCGTGCAATGGCGCGAAGGGCACTGGGAATGCCGCGCGGGGCGTGCTCCTTTATGTGGGATGGAGACGGGCCGGACGGCGTATTTTTTACACAAAAGTGATGTGGCGCCTGACTGCGGCGCAATTGCACCGGATGGCATTTGGCGGGATTATGGGCTTGACCGAATTTCTACTGGCGACAGTATTCGCCGCTCTTTGCCGGAAACGGCGTGAATTTAACGTATGCCCGACAATCTGGGAACAATCATTTGGACGCTTTGCTACACTGCTGTATTGCTGGGGCTCTCGCTCTACGGGCTGCACCGGTATCTAATCGTCTATCTCTACCTCAAAAATAAACGCAACGTGCCGGAGCCTTCCGGTCACTTTGACAAGCTGCCGCGCGTGACGGTGCAGCTTCCGATTTTCAACGAACTCTACGTGGTGGAGCGGCTGCTGGATGCGGTGGCGAAGCTGGACTACCCGCGCCACCTGCTGGATGTGCAGGTGCTGGATGATTCGACGGACGAGACGCGGGAACTGACCGACAAGCGCGTGGGCGAATTGCGGGCGCTGGGGCTGGATATTTCGCACGTGCATCGCGTGAACCGCACGGGCTTCAAGGCGGGTGCGCTGGAAAACGGGCTGCAGTCCGCGAAGGGTGAATACATTTTGATTCTGGATGCGGACTTTGTTCCCGCGCCGGATGTGCTGCTCAAGACGATCCACTATTTCACGAACGACAAAGTGGGGATGATTCAGACGCGCTGGGGGCACTTGAACCGCACCTACTCGATGCTCACGCGCGTGCAGGCGATGTTCCTCGACGGGCATCTGCTGCTGGAACAAACGGGGCGCAACCGCAGCGGACGCTTCATCAATTTCAACGGAACGGCGGGCGTGTGGCGGAAGTCCTGCATCGTGGACGCGGGCGGCTGGCAGCACGACACGCTGACGGAGGACCTCGACCTCAGCTACCGCGCGCAGATCAAGGGATGGAACTTTGTGTTCCTGCCAAATCTGGTGACGCCGGCGGAACTTCCGGTGGACATGAACGGCTTCAAATCCCAGCAGCACCGCTGGACGAAGGGAAGCATCCAGACCTGCCGCAAACTCCTGCCCGCTGTGTGGCGTGCGAAGCTCCCGCTGAAGGTGAAGCTCGAAGGCACGATGCATCTCACCTCGAATTATGCGTTCCTGCTGCTCGCTTTCATCTGCGTGCTCATGCAGCCGAGCGCCGGCGGCGGCGCGCACAGCACATGGCGGATGCTGCTGCTGGACATCCCCATCTTCATCACCGGCTCGGTGCCTGCGATCATCTTTTACATCGTCTCGCAGCGCGAACTTTATCCCCGCTCGTGGTGGCGGGAAATCCTCTATCTCCCCGCACTGCTCGCCCTCACCATCGGCCTCGCGGTGAACAATGCGTGGGCCGTGATTCAAGGCATGGCGGGCGCGACCGGCGAATTCACCCGCACGCCGAAATACGGAATCCAGACAAAGACGCAGAGCTGGAAGAAATCCAAATACTCGGTGGCAAAAAACATTCTGCCTCTCATTGAGATTGTCTTCGCCGTTTATTTCATTTATTTCCTCACGCACGAAATCGTCGCCGCCAACTGGTTCGCCGTTCCTTTTCTTGTCCTGTTCGCAGGCGGTTTCACCTACGTCGCATTTTGCTCACTGGCACAATGGTTCCCGCAGCTCCGCGCTCCTTGGCGGGACACGGGGGACGTGCTTTCCGCGTAGCACAGCTTTGATGACCCAATACAACGCTCCATTCAGAAAGGAGTGCGCGATTTGAGGATGCACACTCCTTTCATCGTCCGCATCCTCCAGACTCTCTGCCTCCTCGTCGCCGCGTCCCGCGCCGAAACCATCGTCATCAGCATCCCCGAGCAACGTCTCTACGTCTTCGACCCTGCGGGCGAAAATACCGCCAGCTATCGAGTCTCCACCTCCAAGTTTGGCGTGGGTGACTCGCCCGGCAGCTACAGCACGCCGCTCGGCCAGATGGTCATCGCATCCAAAATCGGCGATGGCGCGCCCGTCGGCACCGTCTTCAAATCGTGCTCGCGCACCGGCGAGATTTGCAAAGTCAACGCACGCGGACGCGACCCCATCGTAACCCGCATCCTCTGGCTGCGCGGACTGGAGAAGCAGAACGCCGGTGCATTTGGCCGGCACATCTACATCCACGGCACGCCGGACGAAATGCACATCGGACGCCCCGTGAGCTACGGCTGCATCCGCATGAAATCGAAGGACGTGATCGAGTTGTTCGACAGCGTGGGCACCGGCACCCATGTGGAAATCACCGATGAGCACGTGAGCCGCGGCTTCTTCGCCAAAGTAACACGCCCGCCGGAAAACATCGCCGCTGGCCCGGCACCAAAGAACGAACCTGCTGTCACCGAGCATTCCAAAATTGCCGCCGCAAGCCCGCCCGCGCCCCCTTCCCCTGCTCCAGTTTCCGCAGCCGAACAAAAGACACGTGCCCATTTCGGGAAATCCACCGCATCCGCCAACGTTGCCGAATCCCAAAGCCGCTCAGGCGTGACGCTGCTGAAAACCTCAGTGCTCTCTATCACCTTCGGCGCACCTCCGGACGCCGGAGACCGCACCCGCTAGTGCTAGTCGGGCGAGTTTCCGCGCTTCTGCCAGTGCTTCACGTAGCGGTCGAGCGAGTCATCCTTCCGCTGAATCTGCTCCAGCGCATCCATCGTCCGCCTCAGCCCGCGTGAAAAATACGAACGCCGCGCCTCATCGTAGTCGGCGAAATCGTCAATCTTGAAAGTCACCCCGGTGTCGAGCGACACGAGCAATGTCCAGTCGCCCGTCTGCAACGGCTCCGCATCGAGCGTGATGGAATCCACCACATAGCGCCACGGCCCGCGCTCAATGGGGCCTAGAAAATTCTCCCGCAGGTCGCGCCACATCTCCGCATCAAACGCCTCCGCATTCCGCACCGTGAGCGAGGGGCGCGCACTCAGTTCCTTTCCCCGCTCGCGCCCGCCGGACTCCGCAATCGCGAGCACCGGCCCGCTCTTCCGATGCGCCGTCCGTTGTCCACTGGAACACGCACATAGCGAAGCAGCGAGAACGAGGACGAGGAGGCGCATAGATCAGTAAACGACTTTGTTCAGCGGGTATTCGATGATGCCCTCCGCGCCAAGTAATTTGAGTTGAGGCAAAATTTCGCGCACCACGCGCTCATCAATGATCGTCTCCACCGCCACCCAGCCGGGCAGCGTGAGATGCGCCACCGTCGGATTGCGAAGCGCAGGCAGTGCCTTCAGCAACTCCGCGAGCTTCTCCTCCGGCAGATTCAATTTCAGCCCCACCTTGTCACGCGCAGCCATCGCACCGTTGAGTAAAAGCACCAGCCGTTCGAGCTTCGCGCGCTTCCACGTGTCGTCGTAGGCCTTCTTGTTCGCGATGAATTGCGGCACGCTCTCCATTAGCGTTTCCAAAATGCGCAGCTTGTTTGCACGCAGGCTCGATCCCGTCTCCGTCACATCCACGATGGCGTCCACGAGATCCGGCACCTTCACCTCCGTCGCGCCCCACGAAAACTCCACCTCCGCAGTCACGCCATGCTTTGCGAGAAAGCGACGCGTCATCTCCACCGCCTCCGTCGCGATCACCTTGCCTTGCAAATCCTTCACCGTGCGAATCGGCGAATCCTCCGGCACGGCCAGCACCCAGCGCGTCGGCTGCGCGCTCGTCTTGCTGAAAAGAAAATCCGCGAGCTTCACCACGTCGCTGCCGTTGTTCTCGATCCAATCCCGCCCGGTCAGTCCGCAGTCGAGAAAGCCGTGCTCCACGTAGCGCGAAATTTCCTGCGCACGGAGCAAGCGGATCACCAGCTCCGGATCATCCACACTCGGCTTGTAGCTGCGACTGCTCACCGCGATGCGGAAACCCGCATTGGCGAAGAGCGCAATCGTCGGCTCCTGCAAACTACCCGAGGGCAAACCGACGCGAAGCTGGCGAATTTCATCTGGCATAAAAGCGCGCGGTTTTAGGCACGCCACTCGTGCGTGGCAATGACGAACGTCGCCCGAAACACAAAAGCCCGTCCAGCTTTACCCCACCTTCAAGTCCGCCTTCGGCTTTACCTCGCGGGCGGGAGCTTTCGCAGGCAGAAACGGAACCACGAACGCCTCGTGAAACGAATACACTGCGTGAAAATCCTTCTTCGAGTCCTTCTCCGTTTTTCCAAAAACGCCCAACTCCACCAGATTCCAGACCAGTTCGCCGAAGTCGTCCGTCTTCGTGACACCCCAGTATTCCAGCACCGTCGGCACCATCGGCCCATATTGTTTCAGCGCATACTGCCGCACGCCCTCGCAAAGCTGCTGGCCCGTCACATGCCCAGTCTCGCCAAGCTGCCGCTTGCGCGTCTTCACTGTGTAGTCCAGCGCATCCCGGAGAAACTCATACGCCTCCTTCGTATAGCGCGGGTCGCTCTCAACCAGTTGATTCACTGCTTCGTTGAATTCCAATTTTTGCATCGTGTTCCTTGCTGCCGCGACGTTAGCAACGAGTTCCCCCGCGTCAACAATCCTGCGGATGAATAACAATTATTTCGCGGATAATACGGGCCTCTCTTGACACAACGCACCCGCATCGGAAGCCTCCCGCCCTTTTCACTGCACACTATGCCACGCACTCTCCTTGCGATCTTCGTATCAGCCCTCGCCCTCATACTTTCTGCATCGGCACATGACGGCCCGAAGGGTGCCGTCGTGTTGATCATCCGCCACGCAGAAAAGCCAGCGGCTGGCGCCGGCCTGTCGCCACGCGGCGAAGAACGTGCCAAAGCATACGAGAAGTATTTTCGCACCTTTAGCGTGAAAGGCTTGCCCTTGCACATGAATGCGATTTTCGCAGCGTCCGATTCTGTGGAGAGCCAGCGCCCACGCCTCACCGTCGAACCGCTGGCAAAGGCGCTCAATCTGAGCGTTGATTCCCATTTCAACAGCAAAGATATCCCGCAACTCGCAGTAGAACTTCGCGAGTCACAGAAAAACAAAAATGTTCTCATCTGCTGGCGTCACCGCGAAATACCCGACCTGCTCCGCGTGTTCGGGGCAAAGCCGGAAATCCTTCTGCCGGGAGGCATCTGGCCCGACAATAATTTCGACTACGTCATCATGCTCAGTTTTAACAAAGACGGAAACTTGATTCCTGCGAAAACGAAACGCATCAGCGAACAACTCCTGCCCGGCGATTCCAAATAGACGGCCCCGCGCACACTGCTGGCGGAAAGACATTACGTCCCATCGGAACGAGGATTCGCAGTGAATTTATTCGGCGACAGTGAGCGTGCCTGTTCCTTTTAGAAAAGAAGGTGCGTTCGCAGTGGTGTAGTTGCCGGGAGGTTGAGGTTTGCCTTCGACGGTGAGTTTGCGCGCGGAGATACCGCCATGGAAGTTGAGGGCGAGGGCGGCATCTTTGGCAATGTTGATGTCGGGTGTTTTGCCGAGGCTTTGCCTGCTGGCGATGGCGAGAGTGCCGCCGTTGATCGTGACCGGGCCGGTGAAGGTGTTTGCGCCGGAGAGCGTCCATGTTCCTGCGCCGCTCTTGGTGATGGCGGTGGTGGCTTTGCCTGCGCGGTCGTGCGGGTCGGTGATGGTGGCGGCAAATTCGCCGGTGCCAGTGGTGCTGCCGGTGAGTGCGATGGTTTTGTTTGCGCCATAGCCGGAGATGAGGAGCGGGCTGGTCAATTTCAACGTGCCGGTGCCGGATTGCTCAAACGTCACGGTGGCGCTTTTTCCGGCGAGGTTGATGACGCGGTCGGTGCTCTCTCCGCTACCGGTGTAGATGAGCGCGCAGTCGCCAGCCTTGCCTTCTTCACCGATGACGATCTCACCGCTTTCGATATCCATGGGCGCGCCGAGGCTGCTGCTGGCTTTGCGTTTGCCCTCGGTGAAGTTGTTGAGCGACGCGACGCTGAGGCTGCCGCTCTCAAGGATCGTCTGGCCGGTGTAAGTGTTGTTGCCCGAAAGCCGTATCGCACCGCTGCCGCATTTTTTGAAAAGAAACGCGCCGCCGCCGGGGCCTTTGGAATCTCCGAGATTGGCGGAAATAATGACGGGCTGCGTCGCGTTCACCGTGTCGAGACAGAGAAAGGAGCCGCCCATCATTCCGTTGTCGTTCACGGTGCGCGTGAGGTTTCCCAGCAACGTGCCGACTTGCTCGCCCGTGAACTCGCCGGGCCCACCGACATTCAGCCGGAGCGTCGCCGCTTTGTGGATCGTGATGTTTGCCGCCGTCCATTTCGTGGCGTCCGCGTTGTAAAGTGCGGCGGCTTTTTTCACGACGAGCGCGCCGGGAAAGATGTTGGTCGGCCCCGTGTAGGAGTTCGTGCCGGAGAGCGTGACGGTGCCGCCGGGGATCATGTTGAGATAGGTGCCGTTGGTGCCAAACATCGTGAAGCCGCCGAGCCCGGTCATGCTGCCAGTAATGGTGCAGTTGCCGATGAAACCAGCGTTGCCATTCAGCTTGATCGGACCGCTCAAGTTGCAGTGAAACAGCGTGCCTTGGTTGATGACGACGGAGTTCGCGAGTTCGCGCTCGTTGGATAACGTGCCGAAGTTGTCGAGCGTGACGGGGCCAGTGCCGAGACCGCCGGTTTGTCTGACATTGATTTTGCCGCCGTTGATGAACGTGCCGCCGCTGTAGGTGCTGAAGTTGTTGATTTGCAGGATGCCGTAATGCACGTCGTGAAAATTGATGCCTGCGACGTTGGGATCGCCAGAGCTTTGCAAAGTGAGAGCACGCGGGCCGCAGATATTCTCGTTGAACGTGATAAAACAGTTGGGGTCCTTGTCGGGAGAAGTGACGACGGTGAGATCATCGTGGAGATCGACTATCACATTGATGTTCACAATCCCGCACTTCGTCGCGCGGATCGTGGGAGGGATTTGGTTCGCTGGCTCTTTCGTGAAAGTGAATGCGTTTCCGCTGAGCGTGAGCCCACCGGAGCGCTCACCGAGGATGAGCTGGTTGAGGAGGAAGCCGCCCTTCATATCGTTCGCCGCAGTGCATTTGCCGCCTTGGTTGAAACTGAGAATGTAGTCAGCCTGCCCATCTGCCTGTGTGGATGAGCCCGCATTCGCGAAATGCGCCTTCTTCTCCAATGACGCGGTCGGCGGTCTCGCCGCCGCGGCTGCGGGGGCCTGGGTGCCAAACCACCGTGCCGCATCGCTCCAATTTCCGTCCTCTGCTTTCGCCCACACGAACTCGTTCGGCTTGTCGCTCTTCACCACCGCAACTGCGACCGCTTGCGACGATCCATCCTGCGCAGTGATCTTGTAAGTCTGCGGTCTGTTGAAATCCCGCGCCACACCCGAAGCAGGTTCCGCCATGGCGAAAGGCGACAGCGTGAACGTCGGAGCCAGCGCGGTCACATCCGTGCTCATCGGCACATAGACAGCGATGCGATTCTGCGAAAGCGCAACGGAGCGCGCACCCGGCAGCGTGAAAGTCAGCACGCCCTTCGCAGTGCTCACCGGCGTTTTCTTCACCGTGACGACGTAGCTTTTCACAGCCCCATCACGCGCCGTGACTGTGTAAGTCTGCGGCTTGGAAAAATCGCGCACCGCACCCGACACCGGAGCAACCGTCGCTTCGGCGGACACCGTGATTTTCGGCGCGAGCGCCGTGACATCTGTGGCGAAAGGGACAGTCACAGTGATCTCCCCTTTGGAAATCCTCGCCGGAGCCAGATCGGGAAAACGAAACTCCCGGATGTCACCCGATGGCGGCGCGACGAACGGCTTTTCGTCCTTCAGGCGCTCAAACGGCGGCGCGTCCTTCGCATCATTTGCAGTGCGCGGCAGCGTCGCCGCCTTCTCCACATTGACATACTTCGCCAGGTCACGCATCGCGATGCACTGGTAATTGTTGTCCTTCAAATACTGCATCATCGCCTTGAACATCACCGGCTCCAGACTCACCGGCGGATGCTCCATATCGGGCACTCCGTGAAACGTCAGCACCACCACCCGGCCCCGACACGCCTGCTGCACCGCCTTGATGAAATTCTCACTCGAAACCCCGTCCGACATCGAAAACGACGGCACATCAAAAGGATTATCCACCGTGGGCCGGTAGGGCCGCTCATGCCCGCCGCGCCCGAACAAATACCCGTGCTCCAACAGCCCCGGAATAATCGGCCACACCACTTGGTAAATCGGCCAGCACACCGTCGTCATCTTCGGCCCGCCATTCGCCATCACCTCATCCTCCATCCGCAGATAATTCTCCAATCCCCCGCCATGCCCGTAAGTGTGATTCCCAATCTCCAGCCCATCCGCGTGCATCGCGTTCATCTGCCGGTAAGTCTGATACCAGTCCTTCCGCGTCTTGAACGAATCGAAGTTGCACACATAAATCGAACCACCAAATCCCAGCGACTTCAGAATTGGCGCAACGACCGTCGCATGACTCGCCGGAGCATCATCAAAAGTCAGCACCACCAGCCTGTCCGGAATCGGCTTCAGCAAAACCCCATTCGCATCCCCATCCACCCCCGACTGCGCGAGCGCAAAAACGGACGACGAAAGAAATGCGAGGAAAGTGAAGAGTCTCATATCGTGCCACTTCATCTCGACTGCACCCGTGACAAGCAATCCACATTTTTAAAACCCAAAGAGCACATCCACGATGCCAGCAACGCCCCGCTTCCCCCGCGCCAGCGCAAAGTCAATCGCTGATTCCCTTGCGGCAGATTTTCCCGTCATCTGCATTGCTTGCGCGGCGGCGCGTGCTGCGATCCCGGCATGGCCTACATGCACAATCTCGGGCGGCGCAGCACCAACGGCTTTGCCGCAGACGCCTGCATCCTCTACGACCTCCGACGCTGCCTCGATGAAGGCTACCTCGCCGACGGCTTCCGCCGCATCACCACACCCGCCGAAATCATCGCCCTCATGGATCAAATAGACGCCCTCGCATGGCGCTTCCGCGAACGCCCCGTCCCCCGCGAACGCCGCCTCCGCGAAATCGCCTTCTACGCCGAACACCAGTCCTACGAAACCGAAGACTGCCCCGTGTGGGAGG
>CAIYUV010000258.1 GCA_903929475.1 uncultured Spartobacteria bacterium | reverse complement strand
TTCAACCCGCCGAAGGGTTTCACCGGGAAACTCAGCCCGCTGAGTGCCAGCTTGAGATTGATCAACAAATCCTGCGTGCTCCAGTCCCGTGCGCGTCCGGGGTGGTCGTTCTCGCCGACCAGCTTCCATGCTTCCGGCACCTCCACCTTATCCCATTCCTCGGCGAGCTTCGCAGTGAGTTCCAGATGGTTCTTCGCGCCAGCAGCCCATTCGCCCAGAACTTCCCCCGCCGCTTCACCGATGGCCGGGACTAGGGACGCCACGGGCCTGATCCACTTCGCCGCTTTCTGGATGAACCCCAGCGTCTGATTCCACCATTCCTTTTGCGGGCGGAATGTCACGAGGCCGTCCCTTCCTACCCCGTGCCAGCCGTCGGGCGACATACAGTAGAGTTGCAGCACATACTCGGATTCGTAGAGCAGTGACTTCCCACCCTGCGGGTAAAAAGCGAAGACTGTCGGACAGTTTACGTCGGCATTGCGCTGGTCGAGATTCCACTCGCTCACAAACAAATCCTGCATCCACAGACGGGCTTGATTCATCCGCACATGAATGTGCTCCCGCGTCGCGTCGCCATCACAGCGCACAGCATTGATGATCTCCTTCGTGGCCAATTCTAGGTGCCCCGGCGCGCGGCTCAGTCCCACTAACAGCGTCTCCAATGCGTGCTCTGTCCCGCACTCCGGGCACTCCCAATCGGACGACTTCCTCTTGCCTGCGCGATAGCTTTCCAAGAGGCGCTCCAAGTTCTCCAGTTTCACAGCACCCGCGCACGTCTTGCCTGTATCTGTGATGGTCGGGCAAGGCACCCACCGGTCCAACTCCATCCCCGGATACAGCCGCTTCACCGTGTCCTCGAAGCTGTCCGTGAGTATCCCCATAAAGCGCGGCGGCAGCAGCCCGCGCACGGCAAACTCCACAGTCCGCGTCCCCTCATCCGCGCGCACAAGGCCGAGCGAAGTCGGCTTTTCCCTCGGCTCGCCCAGCAGCACACCGCGCAGCCATTGCTTCTCTTGCGTGAAGCGGTGGCAGCGCGCGATGAACCACGACGGGATGCCTGGTGCAGATCCTTCAGCTTGTAGCGCAACCGCAGTTGCGGGCATGTGGAAAAGGAATCCCATTCCTGTTCGTAGGGAGCGCTGTCTTGCGGCAGCTTCTCCACCACGAGGCAGCGCGCCTGCGCGTCCTCTGGTATCTCGTAGGCGAGATCAAAGTGATCCATGATCGCGAGGAGTTGTCCGCGTGTTAGCTCGTCTATCTCCAGCCACAGTTCCGCGAGCTGATTGCGCGTGAGGATGCCCTTCTGCTTCGCCACTTCGTTGCTCGCCAGCACGCGGCCGATACACCCGGTGAGCCATTGCGCATCCAACACCACCTTATCCGTCAGCTCGGGCGGGTCGGTGTAATGGACGATGTTCCCCAACTCGTGCAGCCACTTCAACAGCACCGGCATATCTCCCTTGTCCACACCTTCGCCTTTCAGGATGCCCTGCACCTCCGCGAGCCCCATATGCGGGCGCTGCTTTGCCAGCGCACCCAGTGCCTCCGCGCCTTTCCACCATGTCTCCGGCCATTCCTGCCCCATTGTGGGCAGCTTGGCCGCCTCGCGCTGCATCACCACCTTCAGCGCCTCAATGCCCTCCCCCGTTACGCTGCTCACCTCGCAGGTGTGGATGATCTGCGGAAAATCTTTTCGCAAATCCTCCTTTGGATAGCTGCCGTGGGGCTGGTCACTCTGCGTGCCCACGAGGATTACCTTCGCACCGGGCGCACGGTCGCGCAGGTTGCCCAGCCATTTGCGGATGGTCGTGCCATCGTAATTCCCCCGCATATCCCACACGAGGAGGATGAGCGCCTGCTCGGAAAAGAAGAATTGGTGCGTGGCGAAGTTCTGCTCCTGCCCAGCGAAATCCCAGCAGTGCAGTGTCATTGTCACACCGGCTTCCTGCGGGTGCGGCACGTTCAGCGCGCCGATTTGGATCCCCACAGTAGCCCCACTGTCCTTGCGATTGCCTCCCCCGATCCGTCCATCCAGCGCCTCATACAGCCATGTCTTCCCCACATTGCCTTCCCCCACTATGAGCGCCTTGCACTGCCACAACGTTCGCGTGGCCTGCAGCTTCGCTTGCAGATAGCGGAGAATGGCCGCTGTTCCCTGTCCTACGACTTGTGGCGGCGGATCAGCAAGGCGGGGATTATTTTCGAGGCGAAGTGTTCGCAGCACGGTCAACTGCCCCAGCGCCTCAGGCACGCTCGTGAGCTGGTTGAAGGAAAGGGAAAGCGTTCGCAACGCAGTCAACTGCCCCAGCGCCTCAGGCACGCTCGTAAGCTGGTTATTGTCGATGGAAAGTGTTCGCAACGCGGTCAACTGCCCCAGCGCCTCAGGCACGCTCGTGAGCCGGTTGAAGGAAAGGGAAAGCGTTCGCAACGCGGTCAACTGCCCCAGCGCCTCAGGCACACTCGTAAGCTGGTTGAAGAAAAGGGAAAGCGTTCGCAACGCGGTCAACTGCCCCAGCGCCTCAGGCACACTCGTAAGCTGGTTGCTGGAGATGCGAAGCGCTCGCAGCGAGGTCAACTGCCACAGCACCTCCGGCAGCGTCTTGAGCTGGTTGTTGTCGAGGGTAAGCCATCGCAGTTGCGTCAGTTTCCCGAGCGCCTCAGACACGCTCGTGAAATGATTGTTGTGGAGGCAAAGCGTTCGCAGCGCGGTCAACTGCCACAGCGCCTCAGGCACGCTCGTGAGCTGGTTTTTGTCGAGGCGGAGCCTTTGCAGCGCCTTCAAGTGCCCCAGTGCCTCCGGCACACTCCTGAGCTGGTTGTGTTCGAGTCTCAGCCTTTGCAACGTGGTCAACTCCCAAAGCGCCTCCGGCACGCTCGTGAGGCCGAGATTGGATAAGTTGAGCACAATTTCGCCGTTTCGCCGCGCCTTCTCGATCCGCCTCAGCGCCTCGCGCATCCCTACGGAATCATCCTCGCTCTCCCCGGCTGGTGGTGTGTTGGGCATGGGTCTTTGTGGGTGGTGGCGGCGGGGGATGAAAGGCGGTGGGGATTTGGGATGTCAATCAATTGCAGATTTCGGATTGCGGATTGCGGATTGAGCCTGCCGCCTCTGCTCCGGCTCCAACTTTGATGGCGTTTGGGAGCGCGCTCTGTTTTGCAGGGCCAAGGGCCCGGTTTCATACCAGCCTAGGGCATCGCCCTAGGTCCACCGCCCACGATGACCAAAGCCCTGCAAGGGCGGCCCCATTTGGCGCGCCCCGTTGGGGCTTTGGTTGTTTACGACCGGTTTCCTAGGGCGATGCCCTAGGCTGGTATGGGTTCGCGCCATTGGCGCTCAGGCGCGGCGTTTTCTCTGTAGGAACAGGGGCCTTCTCTGAAGAAAGGTGGCAATCCCGCGCGAAAAGGTATCGTCCTTCTGTGAAAAGGTATCGTCACTCCGGGAAATGGTATCGTCCTTCCGGGAAATGGTATCGTCACTTCGGGAAAAGGTATCGTCACTCCGGGAAATGGTATCGTCACTCCGAGGAAAGGTATCGTCACTCTGGGAAATGGTATGGCTACCAGCGCGTGCGGTATTCATCCCGGAACAGGCCGGATGGATACCCGAAGCCGGAATCACGCTGCTCCGGGAAATGGTTTTGCTGCCGGAAGCGGCGGTCTGGCTACCGCAAGGCTCAGGAACGTCGGCGGGACAGGCGGCGGGATGGGTGAAACTCCCATCCGGCGGGATGGCTTTCTTTTCCCGCTCATGGGGATTTCCCATGGCGCATTCCCCCGCCAAAGACGCGCCGGTGCTTTCACCACACGCTCGCCCCAACGTGCCGGAGAACGCCAACGGCGTTTCATCATTCAGCCCAGCGGTTGCGAGGCACGAGCTACCCTGGGTGTGCGATTTCAAATACCAACAACCCCGAAGCGGGTTGCAGCCATCGTGTTTTGCTGCGCTGTGGGATGAAACCCTTGCAGGGTTTTGGCATCTTTTACCAAACGACCCGGGGTAGCCCCGACAGCATTCGTGGCAACCCCGGGCTGATTGACGGAACGCCGTTGGCGTTCTTCTGCTGCTCCACGGGAATGCGACCAATTCAACCAAGGAGCCAAACGACTCCAGCAGCCGCTCACTTCACCGTCTGCCGCAGCGCCTCGTAGAGCACGATGGCGACGGAGGTGGAAAGATTCAGCGAGCGCGTGGAGTCGGCCTGCATCGGGATGGTGAGGCAGTGCTCGCGGTTCGCGGCGAGCAACGGCTCCGGCAGCCCTTTCGTCTCGCGACCGAAGACAAAGAAATCGCCATCGCGAAAACTCTCCGACCAATGGGCGCGTGTCGCTTTCGTGGTGAGAAAGAAAAACCGCCCCTCCGCGTGCGCCGCCCGCAGCGCGTCGAGCGACTCCCATCGCGTTATGTTCACCTTGTGCCAGTAGTCCAGCCCCGCGCGTTTGAGCTGACTGTCATCCAGCGAAAAGCCGAGCTTCCCCACGAGATGCAGGTGTGCCCCGGTCGCGAGGCAGAGTCGCCCGACGCTGCCGGTGTTCGGCGGGATTTCCGGTTCGACGAGGACGATATTGAACATGAACGCTCTGCTCTATTCGCGACTGCTGCGCAAAATCAAGTGGGCACGTTCTCGGCAGCCGTCGGCGAGAATGGCCTCGGAGTTCATGCGGTCGCTCGTCAAGGCGCGATGCCTCCCCTCCTCCGCCGTGGCTGTCACGCCGGTCCGCTCGTGGCGCGCAGTGAGCCGCTCCACCGACTCATCCAGATCGCAATCAATGAAGACGCGCAGGTCGAAAAGATGCTCCGAATGCCAGTCGCGCATGAACAGGTAGTTGCCTTCGACAATCACGAGCGGTGCGTCCTGCGTCACGTGAATCGCATCCGCACACGGATCTTTTTCCGCATGATCAAAGTCGGGAAATACTCCGCTGCGATTTTTGCGGAGCGCCTCCATGTCTGCGCGAAAAATATCGCCATCGAATGTGAATGCCGCCCCACGACGACGCAGCCCCTCGGCGTCGAGCCGCGAGCGCGGGATGTGATAGCCGTCCATCGGCAACACGACCGCGCCGGGAACACGCGAGGCGACGGCCAACGCGAGCGTCGTCTTGCCACTGCCGGGGATTCCCGCGATGCCGATCATATAAATCTCCGGGCGTTTTTTTAACTCCGTGAGAATGGAGTCTGCGAGCGATGCATCATTCATGGCGTGTGAAACTGGTCTCCTTGCGCCGGATTTTATCGAGCAGCACCGCGCCGAGGATAACGAAGCCGAGCACTTTTAATTGGTTTTCGGCATTCACGCCGGTGAGGTTCATGCCGTTTTGAATCACTGCAATGGTGAATGCTCCGATCAACGTGCCGAAGATTTTGCCTTCACCTCCGCTGAGACTGGTGCCGCCGACCACGACGGCGGCGATAACGTAAAGCTCATACATTTTCCCGTAGGTGGAGGAACCACTCTTGAGCTGCGAAGCCATGATCACGCCGCCCACTCCCGCGAGGATCGCACTCGCCACGTATGCAAATACTATCACTCGCCTCACGGGAACACCGGAGAGCCGCGCTGCTTCGCGGTTGCCGCCGACGGCATAGAGATAGCGGCCCAGTTTCGTGCGCGACATCAACACATGGGCCAACACGTAAAGGACGAGCATGAGCACGACGGCGTTGGGCAGATGGAGCAAATCCGCGCCGCGCCCGAGCCAGATAAATGAATCCGGGATCTGATAAATGGACTCGCCCTTCGCCCAACTATAGGCTTCCCCGCCACCGACGAGCATCATTGACAGAGTGACGATGAATGGGGGGATGTCGAAGCGAGTGACCATCGTGCCAGTAAATGCGCCGACGACTCCGCACAACAAAACAGCGGTCAGACACGCGAGAACCATCCCGCCCGGCGAAGCGAGCGTCCCTCCCGCGTAATCGCGGATGAATCTCGTCGCGAGCACCGAGGAAAGTGCGATGAGGCTGCCCACGGAAAGATCAATTCCGCCGGTAACGATGACCATCGTCATGCCGATGGCGATGATCGCGATGATGGCGATCTGGTTGGCGATGTTGAGAAGGTTTTCGGACTTTAGAAAATTCGGCCAGCGATAGCTGTGCGGCGTGATCAAACGTGGCGCGCCGAGCGACGGGAAGTCTTCATTCATATCGGAGAACAGCACCCACTCACTGGCAGTCTGCGTCGTTGCAATGGCATCCACTTTGCCGCCGGATGCGGCGATTTTTAGCAGCTCGCGAGCGTCCTTTGGCTCTCCCTTTGCAACGCCGAGCACCTGAGCACCGGACGCAGCGAGGTCGCGCGCAAGTTTGTCGGCAAACTCAGTGTCGCCCGGCTGAACGCCTGTGATCACCAGCACGCGCAGCGTCTTTCCGGCCTGCTCGTGAATGCTGGCGACGACTTGCTCCACAGCCGATTCGCCGGTCGGGAACTGTTCCTTGTAAGTCACCACGCTGAAATACGCGCAGAGCAGCAGCAGAACGAAAACCATGCCGTAGTCGGCGAGAAAGCGGGAGTTCCTCATACGTTCAGGCCACGGCAAGTTGCATGACTTCCTCCTGCGTCGCACGATGTGCGTCCGCGATTTCTCCCGTCACGCGGCCATCGTGCATGACGAGGATGCGGTCGGCCATTCCGAGCACTTCCGGCAGTTCGGAACTGATCATGATGATGGCCTTTCCGGCGGCGGCGAGTTCGTTCATCAGCAGGTAAATTTCATATTTCGCGCCGACATCAATACCACGCGTCGGTTCATCGAAAATCAAAACGTCGCAATTTCGTGCGAGCCACTTCGCCAGCACGACCTTCTGCTGGTTGCCGCCGGAAAGATTCCCCGCGCGCTGTTCCTGCCCCGGCACTTTGATTTTCAATTGCTCCACATAGCGGCCAAATTCCTCGCGCTCGCGGAGGATATCCACGAAGCCTCCGCGCGACAACCACGTGAGATTTGGCAGACCAAAATTTTCACGCACCGAGTGGCCGAGCACGAGTCCTTGCAGCTTGCGATCCTCAGTCAGTAAACCAACTCCCGCAGCAATCGCATCGCGTGGCGAGCGGAGTGCGAGGAGCTTTCCATCGAGTCGGATTTCCCCGGCTTCGCGTGGGTCGGCACCGAAGATGAGGCGCACCGTTTCCGTGCGGCCCGCGCCGACGAGGCCGGTGAGCGCGAGGATTTCGCCACGGCGCACAGTGAATGAAACATCACGCACCGCGCGTCCCCTTTTCAAGCCACTGACCTCCAGCCGCGCAGCTCCGATGTTCGACTGTCGCGCTGGAAATTCGTCCTTCAATTCCCGCCCGACCATCATCTCGATCATCTGGTTTCGCGTGATCTGTGCTATGGGCAGTTCGCCCACGTTGCGTCCGTCGCGCAGCACCGTCACGCGATCTGCGATGGTGAAAACTTCTTCGAGTCGGTGGCTGATGTAGATGATGCCGATTCCCTGCCGTTTGAGGTCCCGGATAATCTCAAACAATCGCCCGACTTCGTGCGAGGTGAGCGCAGCGCTCGGCTCGTCCATCACGATGATGCGCGCATCAAAGGCGAGCGCCTTGGCGATTTCGACAAGTTGCTGTTGCGCGGTGGTGAGCAGCCGGCACGGCGCATCGAGATCCATCTCCACCCCGAGCCGCTTGAAAATTTCGGCGGCCCGCTGGCGTTCCTGTTTCTGCGCTATGAATCCCGCGTGCGTCACCTCCTGACCGAGGAAGATATTCTCCACCGCCGTGAGTCCGGGGACGAGGTTGAACTCCTGGTAAATCACGGCCACTCCCGCGCGCCGTGAGTCCTGTGGCGAATGAAACGGCGTCTCCCGTCCGTCAATCTGGATTGCCCCCTCATCCGCCCGGTGCGCGCCGCCGAGCACTTTGATCAACGTGCTCTTGCCCGCGCCATTTTCACCAAGCAAAGCGAGCACTTCGCCAGTGTGCAGGCTGAGGTCCACGCCGCGCAACGCCTGCACGCCGGGAAATGATTTCACAATCCCCCGCATCTCGAGGAGCGGCGCGGCTTCGCTCATAGCCCCATCGCCGTTTCGAGCGCAGCCCGCATCACTGCACTGTCGGGCGTGATGCCCGTCCAGTATTGCACACCGACAATGCCCTGATTGACGAGCATCCCAAGTCCGTCGAGCGCGCAGCAGTCGCGTGCGGCGGCGTCTTCGAGCAGGCGCGTGCGGACGGGATTGAAAACGACATCCGCCACGACCATCCCGGGCTTGAGCGAGTTCAAGTCGAGCGCGAGTCGAGCGTCGGGTGCGTAAAGTCCAATCGAAGTGCCGTTGATTACGATGTCCGTTCCCGCAGGCACCGTGTAGTCCGCGCGCCACACGACGAGTTGTGCTTCGAGTTTCAATTTGTCGCGCAGCAACTCCACGAGTTCCGCACCGCGCGGCTCGGAGCGATTTACGATGGTGATTTGCTTCACACCGGCGAGGCCGAGTTCCACCGCGATGGCGCGCGCCGCGCCGCCAGCGCCGAAAAGCACGACGGACTTCCCTTTTGGATCCACGAGCGATGCAAGCGACTTCAAGAAACCTTTACCGTCCGTGTTTTCGCCGATGAATTTCTCGCCGCGCCTCACGACGCAATTGACTGCGCCCATCACTGCGGCGGATTCGCCGAGTCCGTCGAGATGCGGAATCACCGTGACCTTGTGCGGCAGGCTGCAATTAAAACCGCGAAAGCCCATCGCCTTCGCGCCACGCACGGCAGTGCCGAGATCACCGGGCGTCACTTCCATGTTGATGTAACGCCACTGCAGCCCGTGGTGTGCGAACGCAGCCTCGATCATCGCCACGGTCGGATTGCCCGCCGCGCCTTGCGACATCGAGCCGACCAGTTCGTGGAGAAATTTTCCTTCGCTCATGTTTTTGCGAAGCGGTTACTTGAGTTCCGGATCTTTCAGCGCGTCGGCTTTGCGATAGAGGCTGGTGGGGATGAGCATCTGCGGCGGCAGCGTTTCGCCCTTTGAGTGACGCACGATGGAATCCACGATTTTCACTCCCATCAGAGCGGGAAACTGGATCGGGTCGGCGTAAATCTTTCCCTCCTTGATCGCCTGCTTGCCCTCCGGCTGTCCGTCGAATCCGACGATGACGACCTGCTCCGCCTTGCCGGCTTTTTCCAAGGCAGCACGGGCGCCGAGCGCAGCCTGATCATTGATGGCGAAAAGGCCGCGCAAATCCGAATGTGCCTGCAACATATCCTCCATGGATTTGTAGCCCGCGTCCTTCGCACCGCCGCCGCAGGGCAGCTCCGACATGATTTCAATCTTCGCCTTGCTGCTCGCATTGTGTCCGTCAATGACCTCGCGAAATCCTTTCACACGCAACTCGCAAGCCTCCGATCCTTTCACGCTGAGGATGCCGATTTTTCCACCCGCCTCGCCGAGTGCTTCGATCATCGCCTTCCCCGCCTCCTTGCCTCCGGCAAAATTATCCGTCGCCACTTGCGTCACTATTTTCACTCCCGGCTCGTTGCACGGAATGTCCACCGTGAAAACCGGGATGCCCGCTGCGTTCGCCTCCTGAATCACGGGGATGATCGCCTTCGAAACTCGCGGGCTCAACACGATGGCCCGGACTTTTTTGACGATGAAATCCTTCACCTGATTGCTCTGGATAGCCGGGTCCTGATCGCAACTGAGGACGACGGTTTCGTAGCCGTGTTTCTTTCCCTCCGCCGTGATGTTGTCGCCGATCACTTTGAAAAAGGGGTTGTCGAGCGTAATGAGCGAGACGCCGATGGTGCCTTTCGCTTTGCTTTCGGGTGTTTGCGGCGCGTTTGTTTGTTCCGGCGCCTTGTCACAAGCAGTGAGTAATCCGAGAGCGCAGGCGATGAGTGTGAGCAGTGTGTGTTTCATAGTATTTGGGAGAGATAGAGGATGAGATAAGATTTGATTCCGCCTCACCGGCAGGCGAGGCGCTTTACTGAGCGCGCGGAGGTTTAGAGAACTGCTAAAGCAAAGGAAGCCAAAGTTATCGCAAAAAACAGCGCACGCTTATTTGCCCACGCGCTCGCGCAGGTGTGAAAGCTCCTCGGCGGCGTCATCATCGCCCTTCTTGTGGAGTTCCTCAGCCTTCGTGGAAAGTTTCTCCTTCACCGCATCGGCGGCCTTTTCCCCGAGGCCCGCAATCTGGCGCTGGATGCCGTGCCACGCCTCCACCGCCGCTGGCGAATGAATCGTCTGCTCCGCGAGCCGGCTCAGCTTCGCTTCAAACTCCGGCCCCGCGAAGTCTCGCCCGTATTGCATCCATTGGTCGCGCGTGAACCACAGCAACGCCGCGCAAACCGCGATAGTCAGGAAAAACGTGAACAGCCGGATGATTCCCCTCACCACAAAATACATCAGCACCAGCGCGAGCCCCGCGCCTGCGATGAAAAGATTCCCCCGCGTCAGCCATGAGTGCGTGCGCAGCGAATTCATCACCCCCGCCGCCACCACCTCCTGCCCGCGCTGGATTTTCGGAGCCTTCGGATTTCCACCGCCGTAAAGCTCCAGCACCGGGCGCTTCCCGTGCAGCGGATTCTTCGCCGGCGACGCCCGCAAATCCGCCCGCAGCTTCTCGCGGAACGGCTCGCGCAAATTCGCCGCGATGCGCACCTCCCTGCCCTGCGGCTCCACCGACACCACCTCGCCCACATCCTCCCCATGCCACACCACCTTCGAGCCCACCGTCAGGTCCTTCGCATTCTCCACCACGATAAAAAAGTCCGCGTCGGAGCGGTCGCATCCAGCAACCAGAAACAAAACAAAAAGCACAATCAGCCAGCGAGCCCGCATCGTCCTACAAGAAGCCGCAACACCCAAATCACACAATGCTCTTTTTCCAGATTCCGACCTTTCCACCCTCTGCCATACACCGGCCCGTCCGGATTGCCCGTCTTCTTTTGTCAAAAGCGCCCTCCGTTCAGCCATTGGACTACTTTTCGTCGCCGCCAGTTTCAAAGAGCCATCACCATCACGTCGGGAGCCACCGCCGGTTTCCGAAGCGCCGCCGCCGCTTCAGCGGGCGTTT
>CAIYUV010000257.1 GCA_903929475.1 uncultured Spartobacteria bacterium | reverse complement strand
GGCGACGGTGGCGTCATACCAGCGGTAGAGGATGACTTCCCACCACGGCGGCGGCGTCTTGCCCGGGGCGAAGACGCCCGCGTATTCCGCCGTCTCGGCAAAGCCCGCGCCGGTGTGCGTGACGGCCCACAGCCCGCTGTGATGCACGCCGAGGTGCCACGCGCTCGCGCCGCCCATCGAGAAGCCGGCGTTCACGAGGCGGAGCATGTCCACGGGGTAGGCGCACCGCGCGG
Source organism: uncultured Spartobacteria bacterium (assembly GCA_903929475.1). GTDB lineage: Bacteria > Verrucomicrobiota > Verrucomicrobiia > Chthoniobacterales > Chthoniobacteraceae > SXWH01. The sequence continues at coordinate 10,724 of CAIYUV010000257.1, read as the reverse complement.
CCCAGAGCGCCTCGAAGACGTCCTCCTCGCCGGCGAATTTCGTGGCGTTGCAGTAGCGGCCGTAGGGATACACCACGAACGTATCCGCAGGCGTGAACTCGCCGGGGGTTTTCATCCGCCCGGCGATAAAGGCCAGCTCACTCAGCGTCTCGCCGCGACCGTGATTCCAAATCCACGTCGCACGCGGAGTCTTGTCGTTCGCCCCCTTCCAAGTCGCGGGCACCACGACGCCAAAGGGCTGCACGCTTCCATCAATCTTCGAGCGATAGCCACGCACGACCAGCCCGGTCGCAGTCGTCCACGGCGCCTTGCCATCGCGGAGCGCGGCGGCACGGGCTGTTCCCTCGCGGAGGAAATCCCGCGCAGTGGCGACCTCCTTCACATTGTAGAACTCGTCGTAGCGCAACGCCCAGTCCACGGCCTTGTGAAAAATCTCCACATCCGGAATCAGCGCGCTCATTCCCTCGGCGAGCTTCGCAATTTTCAACGCGGCAATCTCCTTCCCCAACTCCGCCGCGCCCGCAGTCAACTCCGCGCGATCCTTCTCCGGGATGGCGACGCCGGGCGGCGGCAGTTGCTTCGGCGCGCGATTCTGCGCAGGCGAAGCGGCGGGCGCATTCGCATCCTGTGCATTCTGCGCAAAGACGCCGGCGGCGAATGCAAACGCGAGAAGCCTGGCGAGGAATGTTTTCATCACGGCTGCGTAGGACATCCTCTTTTCAGTGATGTTCAAGCCCGCAGTGGCTGTGCACTGCTTTGGTCGCGATTACGCCGCGCGCCCGCTTGCAAGTTTAGTTCCCGTTTTTGGCCGGAGCCAGTTTCACAACGATCGGCTTGGGCTGGCCTGTATCAATCCTCTCGACACTTGTGTAGCCCGCCTTCGTAATCGCCAGCCACTTGGTCTGCTGCGCTGAGCGCGGAATCTGCGCTTCTCCATTGGCGTTGGTCATTGTGAATTGCCCGCCAATGGAGAGCGAAGTGCCCGTAACCTGTGCTCCTTCTACGGGCTTGCCGCTTTGATCGGTCACGATGACATCCGGCCCTGAACATCCGGCGAAAAGGAGCATCGAAGCCAATCCAGCAAGTCTGGATGCAATTTGCATGGCTGGTTTTCTAACGGCAGGTGAGCGGGGCGAACAATGAGATTATCTCGCTGCTATTTAAATGCAGAGTCTCGTTTTTCACAAAGGCTGCTTGCCCCGCTGGGGGTCGCACGCTACGCAGCGCGGCTCTTCTTTCACGAATGAACATCCACGAATACCAAGCTCGCGAACTTTTCGGAAAATACGGCGTCGCCACCCAGCCGGGGTGCGTCGCTAGCACGCCGGAGGAGGCGGAGAAAGTGGCCGTGGAACTCGGCACGAAGGAACTCATCGTGAAGGCGCAGATCCATGCAGGCGGTCGCGGCAAGGGGACTTTCAAAAACGGGTTCAAGGGCGGCGTGCATGTGTGCGCTTCGCCAGCCGAGGCGCGCGACATCGCGGGCAAGATGCTCGGGCAGGTGCTCGTGACGCATCAGACGGGCGCGGAGGGAAAGCTGGTGGGGAAAATTTTTGTCGGCGAAGCGGTGGAGATTGCGCGGGAGCTTTATTTCGCCGTGCTGCACGACCGCGCGACGAGCGGCTACACGATCATCGCGAGCACCGAGGGCGGCGTGAACATCGAGGAAGTCGCCGAGCACACGCCGGAGAAAATCGTGAAGGTCGCGGTGAACCCCGCGCTCGGTTTGCAGGCGTATCAAAGCCGCAACCTCGCGACGGCGCTCGGTCTGCGCGGGCCGCTGATCAATCAGGCGGTGAAACTTTTCGGAAATCTCTTCACGCTCTTCGTGAAATGCGATTGCTCAATGGTGGAAGTGAACCCGCTCGTGGTGACGAAGGACGGACGCCTCATGGCGCTCGATGCGAAGTTTAACTTCGACGACAACGCGCTCTACCGTCAGCCCGACGTGGTGGCGATGCGCGACAAGACGGAGGAAGACCCGCGCGAAGTTGCGGCGAGCGAATTTAACCTCAACTACATCGGCCTCGATGGAAACATCGCCTGCCTCGTGAACGGCGCGGGCCTCGCGATGGCGACGATGGACATCATCCAGCACTACGGCGGCAGCCCCGCGAACTTCCTCGACGTCGGCGGCGGCGCGAGCAAGGAGCAGGTCACGGCGGCTTTCAAAATCATCCTCAGCGACCCGCACGTGCGCGGCATCCTCGTGAACATCTTCGGCGGCATCATGGACTGCAACGTCATCGCCAACGGCATCGTCGCCGCCGCGAAGGAAGTGAGCATCAACATCCCGCTCGTCGTCCGCCTCGAAGGCAACAACGTCGCCGCCGGCAAAGCCACACTTGCCGCGAGCGGCCTCGCCCTCGTGAGCGCAGATTCGCTCGACGACGCCGCGCAGAAGGTGGTCGCAGCGGTGAAGAATGCCTGAGTCATGAAGGTCACCGAAATCGCATTCTCCTGCTACGCCGTCACCGACTTAACGCGCGCCCGTGCTTTTTACGAAGGCGTGCTCGGTTTGAAAGTGGGTATGCTCAACGAGGGCGACTACGGCAAGTGGGCCGAGTATGAAATCGGCGCGCACACGCTTTCCATCGGCTGCGCGCCGAATTGGAAACCGAGCCCCGACGGCTGCACCGTCGCACTGGAAGTCGCCGACTTCGATGACGCCATCGCCGAGTTGCGCGCCGCTGGCGTGAAATTTCGGATGGAGCCAATGCCCACGCCTGTCTGCCGCATGGCGATGATTTTCGATCCCGACGGCAACAGCCTCTGCATCCACCAACGCAATTCTTCAAATCACTAGCACACTTTTCACATGGCCATCTTCGTCACACCACAAACCCGCATCCTCGTCCAAGGCATCACCGGCGACTTCGGCTCGCGCCACGCGAAGCTCTCGCTCGACTACGGCACGCAACTCGTCGCCGGCGTCACACCGGGCAAGGGCGGACAAGTCTTTGAACACAACGGACACAAAGTGCCCGTCTTCGACACCGTCGCTGAAGCCGCACGCGAAACCGGCGCGACCGTGAGCGTCATCTTCGTTCCCCCACCCTTCGCGGCAGATGCGATTTTGGAAAGCGTGGACGCCGCGCTCGACCTCGCCGTCGCCATCACCGAGGGCATCCCGGTCAACGACATGATCAAAGTGAAAGTCGGCATGGCTGGAAAAAAGACGCGCCTCATCGGGCCAAACTGCCCCGGCCTCGTCACGCCCGGCACCGGCAAGGATTCGCACGGCGGCTGCCGCATCGGCATCGCGCCCGGCTACATTCACAAACGCGGCAACGTCGGCGTCGTCTCGCGCAGCGGCACGCTCACCTACGAAGCCGTGTGGCAGCTCACTTCGCGCGGCATCGGCCAGAGCACGTGCGTCGGCATCGGCGGCGATCCCGTGAACGGCACCTCGCACCTCGACGTGCTGAAGATGTTCAACGAAGACCCGGAGACCGAGGCCATCATCATGATCGGCGAAATCGGTGGCGACAAAGAAGAGGAAGCCGCCGCGTGGGCGAAGGCGAATTGCAAAAAGCCAATCGCTGCATTCATCGCCGGAGCCAGCGCGCCTGCCGGTCGCCGCATGGGCCACGCGGGTGCCATCGTGAGCGGAGGAAAAGGAACCGCCGCCGCCAAAATCGCCGCAATGAAAGACGCAGGCATCGCCGTCGCCCCCACGCCGAGCGCAATGGCCGAGACGCTCCTCAAGCACTGGGGTAAATAAATTCGCCTTGCCGCAACGCGCGCGCACTTTAACTATCCGGCCATGTCCACACCTGTCGCATACGACTCGAAGATCGAAGGCAACATCATCTTCACCAAGCTCGACTCCGCCATCAACTGGATGCGCAAAAATTCGCTCTGGCCGCTGCCGATGGGGCTCGCCTGCTGCGCCATCGAACTCATGGCCACGGGCGCGTCGCGTTTCGACATCTCGCGTTTTGGCGCGGAGGTCATGCGCTTTTCACCCCGGCAGAGCGATGTGATGATCGTTGCCGGCACCGTCACTTACAAAATGGCACTCGCCGTGAAACGCATCTGGGACCAAATGCCCGAGCCGAAATGGTGCATCGCCATGGGCGCGTGCGCGAGCAGTGGCGGCATGTATCGCAGCTACGCCGTGCTTCAGGGCATTGACCGCCTCATTCCCGTGGACGTTTACATTTCCGGCTGCCCGCCGCGCCCCGAGGCACTCATCGAGGGCCTGCTCCGCTTGCAGCGCAAAATCGAAGGCGAACATTCCTTCCTCGCACAAAAGCCCGCGCTCTCCGCAGCCCTCGCCTAGAAATTTGTGACTGGTGACTGGTGAATGGTGAATAGTTCCGCCAAGCCCGCAAGACCAGTCACTAGTAACCAGTCACCAGTCACCTTCCGCCATTCACGCAAAACTCTTCACCATACCAATGCTCATTAAACTCGAAGCATCAGCCGCCACGAAAAAAGACGCCGCCGCCATCGCGGGAAAATTCACCGTGGAGAAACAGACCGAGTTCCGCGGCGAACTCACGCTCGTCGTCACACGCGCGCAATTCCACGACATCGCGCGCTTCGCCAAGGATCAACTCGGCTACACCTATCTCGTGGACATCAGCAGCGTGGATCACTTCGGCGAAGAGCCGCGCTACGAGATGGTCTATGAACTGCAAAACTTCGAGCGCGTCGAAAACCTCCGCCTCAAATACACCGTGAGCGAAGACGACGCGACCGCGCCGAGCGTCGTGGACCTGTGGCCCACCGCCGACTGGCACGAGCGCGAAGTGTTCGACATGATGGGCATCACCTTCCCCGGCCACCCCGATGTAAAAGCCGTCGGCCACCTCCGCCGCATCCTCATGTGGGACGGCTACCCATTTTACCCGCTGCGAAAAGATTTCCCGCTCGCAGGCCGCGACAGCGACACGCCCGACGTCGCATTCTCCCGCGTCGCCCCGCTCGCCGGCGGCCCCTTCGTCACCGCCCCCAGCACCGGCGACACGCAAGAGCGCGAGCCGCGCTCGCGGGAGATGGAGTGAAGTAGTGGCGAGGGTTTGTGCTCTGTTCAGAGCTAGCCGCTCTCTTTAATCCAGCAAGATGCCTCGCAAAAAGCCATCTGAGCCTCAGTGGTCTCCTCCAGTGAAGAAGGAGTATCAGGAGTATTGCCTAGAACAGATGCCTGCGGGTGCGATCAAAGCCGACATTTCAAAACACGCACCGCACAACTCTTACTCTCCTCCCTTTTGGTATGTGGATCAGCATACGAAATGTGTGGAGTGCGGTAAGGAGTTTACGTTCACCGCCCGTCAGCAAAAGCACTGGCATGAAGTTTACAAGATACCGATTTATGTTGCAGCAAATCGCTGCGTGAACTGTCGGAGGAAGCGGCGCGGTGAGCTTCTGACGCAGAAACAGCACATGGAAGAAATGGCGAAGCGGCCTCGTCATCCAAACGAAGCGTTCCTACGGAAGAGGACAAAGTGAGCCTGTTAAGCCAACGCTTTTCGTCTAGAGCGCATCCACATCCCCCGGCGTGTTCCAGTTGGTGAAGAGCGGCCATTGCGCGGGCGGGACTTCGAGCCGACGCACAAGTGAGTGCGCCTCCAACTCATCCACGAAACACTCCATCTTCCGCCGCCCTTCGCGCAAGAGCGTCTCGGCGATTTCCAAAGCGGCGCACGGGTAGAGCGTGGCGAGCGGCTGAATGCGATCCGTCACCGGCACCACGCCCGCGCCTTTGCGCGCTGCGTCCGTGAGCCCGCATAAAAAGTCCGCCGTCATCGCGGGCATGTCCACCGCCAGCACGAGCAACCATTCCTCCCCGCAACGCCGCAACGCCGATGCAATCCCGCCCAGCGGGCCGCTATCGCACCGCGCATCCTCGACGATCTCGACACCCGCGCCTGCATACGGGCCGTCCGATTTTCCCGAAATAAAAACCTCCGCAGCGCCCGTCGCACGCAGCACCGCGAGTTGCCGACGCCAAAGCGGTTCACCGCCCACGACGAGCGCGGCTTTGTCGCGGCCCATGCGCGACGACTTCCCACCAGCAAGTAAAACAGCGGAAAAAGGCATGGCCCATCTGCCGCAAACCGCCGCGAAAAGCACAAACATTTTGCGCCCCTGCTTGCATCGCCCGTGTGGAGTGGTTTGTTCGCGTCATGTCCAAAGCGGTGCGCGTCCGACAACTTTACATCAGCCCCGGCCATAATTTCTTCGGCCACCACGAACAGCCGCCCGGCGAACATCCCGTCGTCGCCGTGCCCGAGATACGCTGCGTCGCCGGACGCGGAATCGAGGGCGACCGCTTCTTCGATTTCAAGACCGACTACAAAGGCCAGGCCACTTTCTTCGCGTGGGAGACCTACGAGCGGATGTGCGAGCAGTTCGGAGTGCGCGATAAAACGCCCGGTGTTTTCCGCCGCAACATCGTCACCGAGGGACTCGATTTGCCCGCGCTCATCGGTGTCGAATTCGAAGTGCAGGGCGTCCGCTTCCTCGGCACGCAGGAAAGCGCGCCGTGCCATTGGATGAACATGGCCTTTGCCGAAGGCGCGGAGGACGCGCTGAAAGGCAGCGGCGGATTGCGGGTGAAAATCCTTTGCGACGGTGTGCTTCGCGCAGAGGGCTGAAATTTCCCGCTGGCGGCGCGTCGCTTCCACAGCACATAGTCAAACAACATGGCGACGACGACTTCTCCGTTCCTACTCGATCGAGTTTCGGCGTGGGTGATTTTGGGTGCGGCTGTCGGGACGTCACTGCTCTTCGCAGGTATCTACAGCGCGTGCGGCGCGTATTCGCCAGCGCAAGGCATCATGCCCCCGGAAGGCGAGACGATGCACTGGTGGAGCTACATTTATTTTTCGGTCGTGACGCAGGCAACCATCGGCTACGGGGATTTTCGCCCGGTGGGAATATCGCGGCTCTTTGCATGTCTCCACGCGGGCATCGGTGTCCTGACGACGGGATTCCTCGTTGCGAAAATCACGTCCTCCGCGATCTCACGCTATCGCATTTTGAAAAAGCAGGCGTGCGACCATTGGGTGGACATCGTGCGGCATCGCGACGGGCGCATTGAGGTGGGCATCCTCGAACTTGCATGGGAAGACAACGCTCTCGAACTAAACGGACACAACTACACTCCGGAGGGACTGCTCGTGGATTCGTTTCATTCTCATCTCGTCGAGGACGACTGGCCGCGCAGCCTGACGTTCCGCTACACGAGTGACGAAGGCGCAGCGGACTACGTGGAGGGATACATCACGGTGTGGTTTCATGCCCCACCGCGCGGGCTGCCGATGGCGTTTTCGGCGAATGTTCGGGACTATTTGAAACCGGACACCAAGCCCGTGATCCGTGGCTGGCGAGTGACGCCGGAGGAGTTGCAGTTGCTACGAAAGATGCACGACCCGCTCCACAATGCGGAGGTTGTCGGGCACTTCATCAAAAAGTATCTCGCGCACGTGCCCGAGCTGCCGAAGTAAGACGGTTCTCACCATCTGTCTGCCATGAGGCGCGACACGCCAAACTTTTCTCGCAATGTAAGCGTGAAAATCTCATGACGTTTTTCACGCCTCATTTCTTTGCGCGAGACACCAAGTTGAGAGTTGAGTGTTGTCACCCGAAGTGGCACTGGGATGCCGCCGCAAAACTCCACGCCCAATTTTCCAACACACCGTGCCCGTCACCAAAGACATCGCCGAAGCTCCCGACACACCGTTCGACATCTCGCTGCGCCCGCCCGCGTTCAGCGAATTCACCGGGCAGGAAAAAGTGCGCGAGCAGCTCATGGTCATGGTCGAGGCCGCCAAGCAGCGCGGCGACGTCCTTGAGCACGTCCTCCTCAGCGGCCCTCCCGGCCTTGGCAAAACCACCCTCGCCAACATCCTCGCCACCGCCATGGGCGTCGGCATCAAATGCACCAGCGGCCCCACCATCGAAAAAGCAGGCGACCTCGCCGGACTTCTCACCACGCTCGAACGCGGCGATGTCCTCTTCATTGACGAAGTCCACGCCCTCTCCCGCGTCATCGAGGAATACCTCTACCCCGCGATGGAGGACTACAAACTCGACATCATCATTGACCAAGGCCCCAACGCCCGCAGCGTCCGCCTCAACCTCCCCAAATTCACCCTCATCGCCGCCACCACCCGCGCCGGCATGATCACCGCGCCGCTCCGTTCGCGCTTCGGCATGACGTGCCGCCTCGACTACTACACCGCCGAGGACTTGCAGAAAATCATCCTCCGCAGCGCAGCGCTCATCGGCGTGGAAGTTGACAACCCCGGCGCGCTCGAAATCGCAGCCCGCAGCCGCGGCACCCCGCGCGTCGCCAACAACCTCCTCCGCTGGGTGCGCGACTTCGCCCAAGTCCGCGCAGGCAACCGCATCACCCGCGACGTCGCCGACGCCGCACTCACCATGCGCGACATTGACCTCGACGGCCTCGACGAAATGGACAAGCGCCTCCTCGAAGCCCTCGTCCAGAAATTCGGCGGCGGCCCCGTCGGCATCAGCAGTCTCGCCGTCGCCGTCGGCGAAGACCCCGGCACCCTCGAAGACGTCAACGAGCCCTACCTCATCATGCAAGGTTACCTCAAGCGCACCAGCCAGGGCCGCGTCGCCATGCCCCTCGCCTACAAAAAACTCGGCCTCACCGCCCCAAGGCGTGAAGGGGAGTTATTATAGAGCACCACCCCCGCTTGCTCCCCACAAGGCAGAGAATTTTCCGTCATCTGACCGATTTAGCTGGCTCAAAACCCCTCAAACACGGACTAGTCCCCACCTCTTTTGCATTCATTCAAAGCTTTCCTCGTCGAGTATTCCTCATCTGCACAGGTATGTTTATACTTGGGCGTCATCACATCGTTGTGGCTCTTTGAAAGGCGGATCAGCACCGAGCCGACGGGCAAAAAGTGGAGGCACACTTGGGGAAATTTCCTCTTCGTCGCCTCGGCCCTGCCCATTCAACTCGCCATCTCCGTCGTGCTCATCGCCGTCTCGGGGTGGACGCAGGTTCATCACTGGGGGCTGGCCTACCTGCTGCCGGATGCCCTGGGCCCCTGGGCGAGGTATCTCTTCATGTTCATGGTGCTGGATCTTCTGGCTTACGTCTACCATGTCCTCATGCACCGCATTGCCCTTTTCTGGCGCTTCCACCTCGTGCATCACACCGATGGCACCGTGGACGTCTCCACCACCGTCCGCGAACACCCCGGCGAGACCTTCCTGCGCAACTGCATCGAACTCCTCTTCGCCTTCCTCTGCGGTGCCTCCTTCTGGGTCCTCATGCTCCGGCAGAGCGTGCAAAGCGTCAGCAACATCATCGCCCACACCTCCTGCCGCTTCTCCCCCCGCCTCGCACGCATCCTCGGATGGGTCTTCATCACCCCCAACCTCCACCACGTCCACCACCACTACAGGCTCCCCTACACCAACTGTAACTACGGCGACGTCCTCAGCATCTGGGACCGCCTCTTCGGCACCTACACCGAACTGGCCGCCGAAGACACCCGGTTCGGCCTCGATACCCACATGCACGCCCGCTCGGGCGTCAGCTACGGGGACATGATGAAAATGCCCTTTCAAAAGCCCGGGGCACATGGGAAGAAACAGCCCCCCGCCCCCGGCTAGGCGCCACCCCCGCACTCAAGACCCACCCCCATCCCCCGCAAAAACCAGTCGCCACACCCCCGCGAAACCGCCAGCCTCCCCGCATGGCCGCGAAATTCATGCAACTCGTCCTCACACCCGCCGTGCTGGCTGCGCAGGAGCGATACTTCGGCAAACACCAGACCGCACCCCACGCCCCCGAACGCGACCCCTTCACCGCCGACGAAGCCGCCTTCATCGCCGCGCGCGACAGCTTTTACATCGCCACCACCAGCAGCGACGGCTGGCCCTACATCCAGCACCGGGGCGGCCCGGCGGGCTTTCTCAAAGTCCTCGCCCCCACCCTCCTCGGCTTCGCAGACCTCAAAGGCAACCGCCAGCTCCTCACCACCGGCAACCTCGACGGCAACGACCGCGCCGCCCTCTTCCTCATGGACTACCCGAACCGCGAGCGCCTCAAAATCCTCGGCCACGCCCGCGTCCTCGACGCCCGCGAGCACCCCGACCTCGCCACCCAGCTCTCCCCCGCCCCCGAGCTACGCGAGAAAATCGAACGCCTCCTCCTCATCGAAATCGTCGGCTTCGATTGGAACTGCCCCCAATACATCACCCCGCGCTACACGGCGGAGGAGTGGGAGGCGCGGTAGCTGCGGCGCATGGTCACGGTCAACTCATCTCCGCTCCACGCAGACCTGCTGCCTCCATGCGGCAATGGTCGGCCACTTCTCATCAGTCGTGCCGTTGTGTGACCAATAAACAACCTCTCCACTCGGGGCAATGCAGTAATAGTCGCCGTTGTCCTCGACAAACGGAAGCAGATGACGAGGAACACCCATGAGTTTCCATGCAGCGTCAGCAATCTCGAACAGGTCGAGATGACCAGAGCCGGGTAAGATGACGGCTGGCTCAAGGGTGGCCGAGGCAACATCACCGCCGCCTCTGAGGAAAGCACGATAGTCGGGATGAAAGGTGACTCCCAGTCGCTGCTCTGCGGCGGCAATCTCAACATCAGTCGGAGGCCTGAATGGACTGTCAGCGGGAATATTCATGGCGTGTGCGAGTGATACCTATCATATTATAGAGCCGCTGGGGAGTGGAAAGCGCGGTAGCTGCGGCGCATAGGGGCTAGCCTTTCCGGC
>CAIYUV010000256.1 GCA_903929475.1 uncultured Spartobacteria bacterium | reverse complement strand
TGACTTGGCCCGAGCCCGAAAGCGGAGCAAAATCTATGTCAACGTTTTGTGCGGCAGGCGGAGTGTGGAATGTCTTCACAAACTCCCATACCACCGTCCTCGCCGCGCAAAACGCCTCTATTCAATCGCGGCGTTCGGGTTTAGTTGAGACAAGCGCGAAGATCAGTGCGACCAGCAAGATAGAAATCAGAAGGTAAATGCGGAGCTTTTTCATGCTGCTTGGTGGCTACTGGATGCCCCAGCAGAAGGGGTCGGTGTCGTCGAGGAGGAGGGTGGTTTCGGCGGTGATGTGGGCGGTGCCGGTGATGGTGGGGGCGATTTTGCCGGTGGGGCGATCCAGCCAGCGGTAGGTGCCGGTGAGTTTGCTGCCGATGATGCTTTCCTGGGTCCACACGTCGCCTTCGGCAAGGGTGCCTTCGGCGGCGAGGCAGGCGAGTTTGGCGCTGGTGCCGGTGCCGCAGGGGGAGCGGTCATACGCGCCGCCGGGGCAGAGGACGAAGTTGCGGGAGTGGCCGCCGCTTTGGGCAGGGCCGAAGAGTTCGATGTGGTCCACTTCGGGGTAGCCGTTTTCATTCACCGCGCTGCGGATGCGCGTGGCGAAGGCGGTGAGTTGCGCGGCGTCGGCGTGGTGGAGTTGCTGGCCGTGGTCGCTGGTGAGGAAGAACCAGTTGCCGCCCCACGCGACGTCGCCAGTGATTTTCCCGTGGCCGGGGATGTCCACGCTGAAGGCGCGGGCGGTGCGCCAACTGGGGACGTTGGCGACGCTGACGGTGCCGTCGCCATGCAGGGTGGCGGTGACGATGCCGACGTTGGTTTCGATGCGATGGACGCCCGCGCGGATTCGCCCGAGGTGGGCAAGGGTGACGATGAGGCCGATGGTGCCGTGCCCGCACATGCCGAGGACGCCGACGTTGTTGAAAAAGATGACGCCGGTGGCGCAGGTCGCATCCGCCGGAGGGACGAGTTGTGCGCCGACGAGGACGTCGTGCCCGCGCGGTTCGCAGACGACGGCGCGGCGAAAGGCGTCGTGCTGCGCACGGAAGATGCGCGCCTGCTCGGCGACGTTTCCTTTCCCCAAGTCCGGCCCGCCCGCGACGACGACGCGCGTGGGTTCGCCCCCGGTGTGGGAGTCAACTGCGCGGATGCTCGTCATGGTTCTCCTCGGTGAGCTTGGGATATTTGCGATGGAGGAATTTCTCAAACGGTCTGCCGAATACGAGGATGACAAGTGTGAGGCCGGTGCCCACGAGTGCGCCGGACCAGACGCCCGCGCCGCAGAGGATTCCCAGTGCGGCGGAGAGCCAGATGGTGGCGGCGGTGGTGAGACCGTGGATGCGCGTGCCGCTGTTGTCGCGGATGATGACGCCTGCGCCGATGAAGCCGACGCCGGTGATGATTCCCTGCACGGCGCGGCTCACGGCGTTGGGATCGGCGGCATGGCCGCTTTCACCGCCAAGCGAAACTCCGATGCTTGCGAGCGTGAGTAGTGATGCGCCGAGTGCGACGAGTGCGTTGGTGCGAAGGCCCGCAGGCTTGCCGCCGAGTTCGCGGTTCACGCCAAGCAGCGCACCGATGAATACTGCGCTGCCGAGGCGCAGCAGAATCTCCGTCCATCCGAGCAGCTTGAGCGGGTCCATGGCTTATTTCTTTTTCGGCAGCCTGGGCCGGTTGGCGATTCCGTCGTGGATGACTTTGAGCACGCGCTTGCGTTCTGCGCCGGTGAGAGGGAGACGCGGGGCGCGCGTCCACTCCGCGCCGAGGCCACATTCCTGCACGCAGAGTTTGATGTATTGCACGAACTTCACGCTCGTATCGAGGTGGAGCAGCGGGGTGAACCAGCGGTAAATCGGCAGCGCTTTCTCCCACTCGCCGCGTTGCATCAACTCCCACAGGTATTGGTTTTCCGCAGGAAAGGCGATGCCGGTGCCGGCGACCCAGCCGTCAATCCCGAGCACGGCGGATTCCATCGCGAGCGGGTCCACGCCGGTGAACAGCGCGTAGCGGTCGCCGCAGACGTTGTGCAGGTCGGTGATGCGCCGCGTGTCGCCGCTCGATTCCTTGAGTGCGACGAAATTTTTCACCGACGCGAGCTGCTCGAACATCTCGGGAGTGATGTCGTTTCCGTAGCTGATCGGGTTGTTGTAAATCATGATGGGCAGCGCGGTGCTTTTCGCCACGGTGCGGAAATGCGCCATCGTCTCGGCGGGGTCGGGCGTCTTGTAGCACATCGCGGGCATCACCATAAAGCCGTCCGCACCGAGGCGCTCGCAGTCCTGCGCATACAACACGGCCTCGGCGGTGGAAGTTTCCGCCACGCCGCTGAGCACGGGCACGCGACCGTCCACCACTTCAACTCCCAGCGCGAGCACACTGCGCTTTTCTTCCGCAGTGAGCATTTGGTTTTCCCCCAGCGAGCCGAGCATGACGAAACCGCTGACGCCGCTGGCGAGGAGCGCTTCGATGTGGTTTGCAGTCGCCTCCATGTCGAGCGAGCCGTCGCGATGCATTTGCGTGGTGATGGCGGGAAAGACCCCGCTCCAAAAAGGTTTTGCCATAGAGGAACCCACATCAGCCGTGCGAGGCGAGATGCTCAAGAGCGAAAGTGGATGCTTTGCGGAATCAGTGTGCCTTTGGGACGGTGACGGGCAAATGTTTCAGCAGCTTGAAGCGCTCAATTTTTTGCCGCTCATCCAGTGAGCGGTGAAAAATCAGCAATCTCTTTCCATCGTAGGTCGCATAATACTCCTCGCCTCCGCCCGCAAACCATCCCGAGCAGGCGGCGAGCGCCTTTTTCGGAATATCGCGTGCGTCGTAATTTTTCGGCTCCACGACGTGAAAAGCTGCATGTGCATTTGGCTCGATCACAAATTCCATGTTGTTGTTCACGCGCAGGGAAACAGTAGTAGTCGGAGTATAATTACCATCGTGCGTCGTTGTCATCTTGAAACGCCATTCGAGCACTGGGGCCACGTCTGCGCGTGACGCTGTTTGAAGCACGCAGAGAAGTGCGAGAAAAAAAATACAACCCGGCGAGATTATCCTTCGTAAAAATGCTTTCGTCATAGTGCGAAAAAGATCAGCCCCGCGAGTCATGTCGGCAAGCGATAAAGCCGTTACAAAATATTTTCCCGGCAACCGCGCGGGCGGATCAACTACGCACAAACGCTGCATCGCGGCGGTTGACAGGATGGATTCGCCCGCTAGCCTCCGCCCCCTTTTCTATGGCAAAAATCTATACTGACAAAGATGCCGACCTCGGCGTTCTCAAAGGCAAAACATGTGCGGTGATCGGCTTCGGCTCCCAGGGCCACGCCCATGCGCTGAATCTCAAGGAGAGCGGAGTGAAGGTCATTATCGGCCTCTACCCCGGCTCCAAATCCGCAGCGGTTGCCAAGCAACGCGGCTTCGAGGTTTATGACACCGGCACGGCGGTGAAGAAGGCCGACGTGATTTTTGTCGCAGTGCCTGATACGAAAATTCCCGCGTGCTTTGAAAAAGACATCCGCCCGAATCTCACGAAGGGCAAGACGCTGCTGTTCAGCCACGGCTTCGCGATTCATTTCAAGACCATCGTTCCGCCGAAGGACGTGGACGTCATCATGGTCGCGCCGAAAGGCCCCGGCCACATCGTCCGCCGTCAGTTTACCGAGGGCAAAGGTGTTCCTGCGCTGATCGCCGTTTATCAAAACCCCAGCAAGAAGGCGAAGAAGGTCGCGCTCGCATGGGCGAAGGGCGTGGGCGGCACGCGCGGTGGCGTGATTGAGACAAGCTTCAAGGAAGAGACCGAGACGGATCTATTTGGCGAACAGACCGTGCTGTGCGGCGGCGCGAGCGCGCTGGTGCAGGCCGGCTTCGAGGTGCTCACCGAGGCGGGTTACTCGCCGGAGATGGCTTATTTCGAGTGCTTGCACGAGCTGAAGCTCATCGTGGATTTGATGAATGAAAGCGGCATCGCCGGGATGCGTTTCTCGATTTCTGAAACCGCCAAGTGGGGCGATGTGCTGATTGGGCCGAAGATCATTGATAAGTCCGTGAAGGCGCGCATGAAAGTCGCGCTCAAAGAAATCCAGAGCGGCAAATTCGCCAAAGACTGGGTGAAGGAATACAAAGGCGGCTACAAAAAATACAACGCGCTGCTCAAGAAGGGCGAGAAGCACCCCATCGAGAAGACGGGCGCCAAACTTCGCTCGCTGATGCCGTGGATTCAAAAGAAGAATCTCAAAGGAGCACAAGCCGCTTACTAAGCGCGGGGCGCGGGTAGTTTCTGCCCAAAAGAAATCTGTAAGAACGCGCGGCAGGTCAGGGCTTGCCGGCTTCGAAGACGCGCACTTCGTCCAACTGGACGTTGTCAGCCACGCTGTTTTTGAGCATGTTGACTCGCACGAAACGGGCGTTGATCGGCTCGATCTTGTGCATGTGGCCTTCTCCGGTTTCGGGCTTGGTGTTGGCGCTTTCGTCCACGACTTTTGTCCAGGTCTTTTGGTCGGTGGTGACCTCGACGGTGTATTGGAAGGAACGCCCGCCCTCCGGCCATGGGATTACTTCGATGCGGTCAATCTTCACGACGTCCAGCAAGTCCACCTGCCACCATTGCGGTGGTTTCAAAGCGGCCCAGACCATCGGGATGGTGCCATCCGGTATGGCTGCGATTCTACCCACGAAACCGTCCGCTGCGAATTCCGCCAGCAGGGCTTCCTTGGTTCCCTTTGCCTCTACGCTGGAGGCAGTCACGGGTTTGCCCGTGGTCAGGTTTTTTTGGGAAATGATTTGGTCGTATTTTTCGCCAAAGGTGATGCCGCCAACCATGGTGCCTGATTCATCGAATACAGCGCCGCGGATTCGCAGTTTGCCGTTCAGCGTCAGCGGCGATTCGTATTTTTTTGAAGTGGGCTTGGGCTCGCTGCCGTCGAGCGTCCAGCGGATCGAACAGCCATGCGGGAGGTCTGCGCTCATCGTTACCGTGGCGGGCTCGCTATAGTAGGATCGTTCGCCGACTTTATCGATAACCTTTACCTCCTCTTTGATCTGAACCGGACGGATGAGTTTGTTCATTCGCTCTTGGCAGATTTTCATGCGGCCACGGAATTCGGGTTCGAATACCACGGTTTTGGGCCCCCATGTCCGTTCCTGACGTTCGGCCATTACAGGTAGCCAGCGATTGACAATCGTCTCGGCGCTTTGCTCCCACATCATGCGGGAACCACCAAGCACGCGGTCAGTCGGTTTGAGTTTCGCCTCGTTTGAACTGTAAATGTTCCAGTTAGGAAAGGTGTCGTTAATGTCCCACGGCACGGTGATCGTGGCGAAGCCTGCGTCCTGCGCCTGTCGCGCGCCGCGGAACCATGAATAAATAATGCAGTCGTTCAGTTCCGGGATCTGCGGAGGTCCCTGCCAGCCGCCCCAGAAGATGCTCTTTTTACCACGCTTCTTCACCATCTCGTTCACGCGAAGGAAAAACTGTTTCAGCAGCGCGTCCTTGATGTTTTGCGGCTCGACGGTGGTGCCGTCGCCCAAGCCGTGCTCCTTCACATACGCCAATATATTGGGCCGGCCTTCGAACTGAATCTCGTCACCGCCGATGTGAAAAAATGGCGAGCTTTTGAAAACTTCGCAAACCTCGCCGATGACCTTGTCGAGAACCGGTTCGACCTCGGGCTTGATGAGGTCAATCAGCCGCCCGCCTGAAATCGCCGGCACGTCGCGCAGCAGTGCGCTGGCATGACCCGGTGTCTCGATCTCGGGCACGAGCGTGACACCACGCGCGTCGGCGAAGGCCACTAGATTCTTCAACTCCTCCAAGTCCCAGACCATCGGTGTGTCACCGTTGAAGCAGGCACCGTTGGACGTGCCTGACTTGAATGCTTTCATCGGAAAAACAAAGGCGCTGTCCTCCAAAAAATGCAGGTGCAAATAGCGCACCTTCCAAAAACGTGCGGCCATCACTGCGTCCTTGAGAGCCGTGATCGGCATGTCCTGCCGCGCGCAATCAATCATGATCCCGGTGAAATCAGCGTGCGGCCAGTCTTTGATGTCCATTTTCGGCAGCGAAACTTTTGCGCCTTCAATCTTCAACGCGTGGAGGATTGTGGCGGTGCCTTCGCAGACTGCTCGATAGTCCCAACCCTCGATCACCGCCTTGTCGGTCACAGAGATCGTATGGGCGTAGTCGCGGGTCTGGACGATGTTGCGATTCTGACAGGCCCAAATATCCGCATCGGCGCGGAGTGCAGAATTTATTTTTAAAACGATGTCGCCGGGTTTGGCTTCTCCCTCTGCCGGAGCGAGCCGGACTTTGGTGAGCGTGAGAATTTCGTTCGCCAGAATTTCAGCCAGTGGCTTGAGCTTAGCGTCCGTGGCCACGATGCGACTCTCCGCAGTGAGCGCCATTTCGCCTTCGTTAAATTTGAAGGTCTTGGGCATCGGGATCAATTTGACGGGATAATTGATGGGGTCGGTCTTCGGCTTTCTGGGCTTGGACGCGACGTTTTCCTTCGCTCCGGGAACGCCGAAAAGTTCAACTTGCCCCAGCGCGAATGATGCCTGCTGCCCCGTTGCCGCTGCCGCCCAAGTGTCTTTCATAAAGCACTGCGTAATGACGATACGAAACCACGTGTATGCTTTCGCAGGCCGTGCAAAATCCGCCTTGGCGATCTTCGCGATCTTTGCATCGGTCAACTTCGCCTCGAGTTTTTTGAGGTTCTTTTCGTCCACCGATTTCGGCATCGCCTCGGAGTCGAACGAAGTAAAAAGAGTAGTCTCCACGCGCGTAGCGCGCAGCGAACTGGTCTCACGATTGGTAGCGTCGCAGCGGTAAATGTCATGCCAGTCGTCGTCAGCCCCGGTGTTCGACCCCTGAATGGCCCACTTCAACGGATCGCGATCGGCCGGGTGAGTGGTTGTGGTGATCGTAAAATGCGTCAGCACGAAGGCGTCTTTCAGTTCCACTGCGCAGAAAAATGGTTCCTTCTCCGAGGCTCCACCATTGCCGCCGTCCTTGTAATCAAGATACCACCCGCGCTGTTCGGGCTTGTTTAAAAAAATCGCGCAAGCCGGGGAGTTCTGCCAGCTCTGATATGCGTGCCGCTGGTGCGCCTGCATTCGCGGATCGCTCACAGGCTCGCTATACATATTCACCCAGGTGGCGTTTTGCGGACGCAGTTTTTCCTCCGGTAAGTCAGCGGTGTAAACCTCGCGATCCACGAGCGTGTCCTCCGGATCGGTCAGGTCGCCGCCGAGCAAACTCTTGTTTCCCGTTCCCAGTCGCTCGAAAGCGCCGACTGGCAGGACGAAGCTAAATACGATCAGCGAAATGAGCGACAAGGCTCGAATGCAAGGAGGTTTCATTGTGTTGTTTGTTACCATAAGGTTCCAGAGTGATTGTTAGATGGAATTTCAAAGCTTCTGCTTTCGCGCGAAAGTGAAAAAACTTTGGCTGCGGATCAATGCTGGGGCGCAAAGAAAAGGGGAAGGATGAATGGGTCTGCTAAATGGTGACGATTACGTGACGTCGGTCATTGGGAGGAAGATGCGCTCATCGTGGTGTTTCGGCGCATGATCAGCGGCACTGCTTTACCAAGTAAATTTCACCCATATTTTGAGCACTCCACATGGCCGTCGATACATTTGCGGGAGGCATCCGAGTCATACCGCGTGCGATATACAAAGCGTCACTTGCCAAGCTTGTCTGGCCTGATAATTCTTCCGCCCCGCGTTTCCGGGCGGCGTGCTTCGCCTGCCGGTCTGGCGGTGCTTTGTGAACGAATAATCCCATGATCAGCGTCAAAAACCTGAGCAAAAAATACGGCTCCATCGCCGCGGTGAATGACATCAGTTTCGAGGTGGAGAAGGGCGAAATCGTCGGCTTCCTCGGCCCGAATGGCGCAGGCAAAAGCACGACGATGAAAATGCTCACGGGCTACCTGCCGCCCACGTCGGGCGCGGCGAGCATCGCGGGGTTTGATGTTTTCGAGAAGAGTATCGAGGCCCGTCGCCGTCTCGGCTATCTGCCGGAGAACACACCGCTCTATCTCGACATGCGTGTGAACGAATATCTGCGCTACCGCGCTCACTTGAAAGGTGTGCCGAGCGGAAAAGTTGCCGAGGCTGTCGGGGAGGCGATCGGGCTTTGCTCATTGAGCGATGTGGAGAAAAAAATGATCGGTGCGTTGTCGAAGGGCTATCGTCAGCGCGTGGGTCTGGCGGATGCCCTTGTGCATGACCCGGAGTTACTGATTCTGGACGAACCGACGATTGGTCTGGATCCGAATCAAATTCGCAGCGTGCGCGAATTGATCAAGAACCTCGCGCAGCGTCGGACGGTTTTGATCAGCACGCACATTCTGCCCGAGGTGGAGATCATGTGCTCGCGCGTGATCGTGATTCACAAGGGAAAAATCCGCGCGAGCGACACGGCGGAGAATCTTCTTAAAAATCATCGCGCCGCCGGGCAATTGCGCATTGAGGCGAAAACCGGGACGGAGGCGCGCGAGGCATTCGGGCGCATGACGGGAGTGAAGGATGTGCAGGCGGAGCAGGACGGTGAATATTCCATATTTACACTCCGTCTCGATGCGAACGCGGATGTCTCAGAGGAGGTATTCCGTCTTGCAGCCGACCGCAAATGGAACGTCCGCGAACTCGTGCGCAAACGCGCCACGCTCGAAGATGTTTTCGTCGAACTCACCCACTCGGATATCTAAACAATGCGCACTCTATTCCACCTGACCGCCCGCGAGGTGAAGAGCTTCTTTTACTCGCCCATCGCCTACGTGATGCTGGTGATCTTCCTCGCGCTCAACGGTGTCGCTTTCTACTACGCCGTGCAGACACTCACGAAGGTGCCGGCGGACGAATCGGTTGTCTTCGTCACTTTCTTCAGTCCGTTTTTTGTGTGGCCGTTCATCCTCATCATGCCGCTGCTCACGATGCGCGTTTTTGCGGATGAATTCCGAATGGGAACCATCGAATCCCTCACGACTGCGCCGGTGAAAGACTGGCAGGTGGTGATGGCGAAATTTCTTGGAGCGCTCGTGTTTTACATCGTCCTGTTCATTCCGACGTATTGCTATTTTTTCTTCTACAAATGGCTGACCGGCATCCCCGCCGCGTTCGCCGCCGGGCCGTATTGGGGAAGCGCCTTGCTGTTGCTGCTGGCCGGAATGTTTTTCATCTCAATGGGCTGTCTGGCTTCCGCGCTGAACCGCGAACAAATCAACGCCGCTGCAATGTCGCTCGTGATGACGGTGCTCTTCATTTTCCTCGCAGCGCTGCCGGATTTCTTCGTTGGGAAAAATGAGGAGGAGACCAAGTGGCTCACACATTTCATCGGCTACATCTCGTTCTTCGAACATCTGCCCACGTTCTGTCGCGGCATCATAGATACGCGGCCCATTGTCTTCTACCTCTCGCTTACCGCGCTATTTCTTTTTATCACCCACCACGTCTTCCAGGCGCGGAAGTGGAAATCCTAAGCATGTCTGACCCAGCATCCAATCCCGTTGGTATCAATCGCGGCCTCATCGGCACAAACGTCGTCATTCAGATCGTTGTCCTGATCGCGCTCGTGTTCATGGTGAATTACGTCTCCTACCGTCAGTTCAAGCGGGCGGATTTTTCGCGCGACTCCAAATACGCGCTCGCCGGCCAGACGCGCAGCCTTCTCAAGTCGCTTAAAAAACCCGCGCACGCTTACGTGGTCTTCAACAACGGCGCTGCCGACATGGCGATGTTCATGGACCCGGACTCGCAGATTTTCGCTGCCGTGAATGAGGACCTAAAAATTCTGCTGCGTGAATATCAGCTCAACTCGGATGGAAAGTTTGAATTCGAAATCGTGAATCCCTACGCCGAGAGCAAACGGGCTGAGGAGTTGATGACCAAATATAAGGTCGGCGAAAACGAGAGCGTGCTCATTCTTGAATACGACGGGCGCAGCAAATTTCTCACGGGAAAAGACCTCGGCGAAATCGAGCGGGGCCGCGAAAGCGCGCGGCTAAAGGGATTCAAGGGCGAGCGCGCGATCACCAGCACGCTACTGGGTCTCTATGACGCAAAACCGAACAAGCTCTATTATGTGACCGGACACGGAGAGCCGGACTGGGACGGCAAGGCGATGGTGTATTTCCGCGAGACGATGGAGCGGCAAAACGTGAAGGTGGAAAAGCTGAGCCTCACCGACGTGGAATCGGTTCCAGCCGACGCGAGCGTGGTGATGATCAACGGCCCGCGCTTCGATTTCAGCGAGCGCGAGATGAAGCAGCTCGGCGATTATTGGGAAAAAAAAGGGCGCATTGTTGTCTGCACCGGCTGGTCTGCGAAACCGTTTGAGCAACTGAACGGCTGGCTTGCCGAGAGAGGCATCCGCCCGCAAAACGATTGGGTGAACAAAAGCGGACGCACTGCGACAGGGGAGCCTACGATTTTTGAAATGGTCGGAATGTTTTCAAAGAGCCCCATCTCGATTCTCAAGCTCATCGGCGGAGTTGCCATCCGTCTCGGCGACCCGACGGTGTCGCCCACGCAATCCCTTTTGCTCGATCAAAACAAGCAACAGGCGGACAAGCTCACGCTCACGCCGCTCCTCACTGCGCCCGATGGTTTCTGGGGAAAAACGGATTTGGATCCCAAGAGCCAGGAGCTTCCTTACTTCGACCCCAAAAAGGATCACAAGGGGCCGCTCACGCTTGCTGCCGCCTGTGTGAAGGGAGCACCGGCCGATCCGTCCGTAAAAGTGGAGACCCCGCGGCTTGTGGTCATCGGCAACTCATCAATCTTCACCACGCGCCCGATGGAGGAAAGCGGCGTCGGCGAAACTTTCGCCATCGGAATTTTCAACTGGCTGCTCGATCGCGAGGAACTCACCGACATCGCCCCGCGCAAGAAATCCACCGAGATACTGCGGCTGGATGAAGACCCCGAGAAGGAGGTCCGCAAACTGAAGATGCTGGCTTTCACCGTCATTCTCATTGTTCCGCTGATTTTCGCCATGGCGGGAACTTTGGTGTGGGTGCGGCGGCGCTACTGATTTCCCGACATGAAGACCAAACACACTCTCATCCTGCTTGTCCTCGCGGCGGCGGCGTTCGCCTACGTGTGGTTCGTCGAAAATAAACGGCCCACGAGCGATGAGGCGCGCGAAAATGCCGGCATCGTCAGCGAATTCGAGCGCAATGACATTGATGCCATCACCATCCGCAACGCCACCGGCACCATCGAGCTTCGTATGCGAGACGGACACTGGTTCATGGATGCGCCGGTGAAGGATCGCGCGGATGAACTGGCAATCACGCAGCTTTTCACGACGTGCGAAAAGCTGCGTAGCGAAACTTCGCTCGGTGACACAAAGGAGAACCGCGACAAGTGGAAGGAATGGGGCGTGGCCAAGGGCTATACCACTGTGAAGTTCAGCGGAGGGAAGGTGGTGCAGGAGATTATCGTGGGCAAGGACACCGTTTATGACGGCAGAAACTACGCACGCGCCGAGGGGTCGAAAGTCGTTCACGTCATCCGCAACACTCTCAAGAACGATCTCGGAAAGAGCACCGACTTTTACCGCGACAAACGGCTGGCTGACCTCACTGCGGCGCAGGTGTCGAAGCTCGTCATCAAGAGCGCGAAGGGAGAGTTTGAGCTGGAGAAAAAGGGAAGCCACTGGTCGCTGGTGCGTCCGCTCAAGGCACGCGCCGATGATCAGAAGATCGCCGACTTGATTGCCAATGCGACGACTGCCCGCATCGAGGAATTTGTAAGCGAGGCGAAGGATCCCGGCGCATTTGGGCTTACCGAGCCGAGGGCGACGCTCACTTTCACCGCCGAGGGCGTGAGGGAACCCGTGGTGCTGCAAATCGGTGCCGCCAAGCTGGTGAAAAAGGAGGGAGATGAATCAAAAAAACCGGCGGCCACACCTTCGTTTTCTCATGTGTATGTGAAGCTCAGCACACGTGATGGCGTGGTAACCGTGCCTGCGACCATCGAGAGCCTCATCAGCACACAACCGAACGATCTGCGCGATCAGAGTCTCATGCGCGTGCAGAGCGACATCGTGGATCGCATCACCATCGAGACTCCGGGGCGGGAAAAAATCGTGCTAGCGCGGAATGCCGAATCGTGGGTGCGCAAGCAGGACGGCAAAAGCGATTCGCCCGTGAACAGTGGAGCAGCAAACAAGCTATTGAATGATCTCGTGAGCACGAAAGTCGCGCGCTTTGTTGCGGACATGGCGAGTGAATTGAAAGGTTTCGGCCTAGATCAGCCGCAGGCTACGGTGACGCTGAGCAGCTATTCGACCGAAGGCACGCCCGAGTCGAAACCCGGCGACAAGCCCATCGTAAAAGTGTTGCTCGGTAGATTTGAGGGCGATGCCGGTTATGCGAAGCTGGACGACGAGCCATTCATCGTCGCCGTTCCGAAAGTGGTGCTCGACGGTGTCTGGACGGATCCTTTGCAATGGCAGGACTTGAAAGTTCTCGATTTGAAAAAGGAGGATGTTGGCGGACTCGATATTACACGGACAGGCCAGGCATCACTGAATCTCGTCTTTGAAAAAGAAAAGGGCTGGAAGCTCGCGAAGGGTGATAGTGTGGTGAATCAAAACGCAGCGCAATCGCTGGTGAACACGCTCACCTCACTTCGCGCCGTGCGATGGATGGGAGCGACCGATGTCGTGAAGCACGGTTTTGAAAAGCCGAACCTTATCGTTTCATACACACTCGCCGACAAAAAAACGGGCAGAATTACGATAGGCGGCAACACCGCCGAGGAATTGTGGCTTACCACCATCGAAGGCAGGCCCGGCACTTTTTTGATGTGCAAGCCAGATTTCGATGCGCTGAACGCTGCGCTGATCGAAACACCAAAGCCAGCGGCGAGTATTCCCAAGCCCGGCGAAGGAACTGTGACCGCGCTTCCGGCCAGTGCGCCGCCGCCGCCAACTACAATCGAGCCATCCAAGGTGACTGAACCTCCCAAACCCACTGAGGTTTTATCAAAAGGCACCAAGCCCGCGTCCGAGTCAGCACCGAAGCCCTAAATCCGGCGTGCGG
The DNA here is from genome assembly GCA_903929475.1 of uncultured Spartobacteria bacterium. Taxonomy (GTDB): domain Bacteria; phylum Verrucomicrobiota; class Verrucomicrobiia; order Chthoniobacterales; family Chthoniobacteraceae; genus SXWH01. Next base: position 2,824 of record CAIYUV010000256.1, on the reverse strand, counting down.
TGTAGAGCGAGACGATGCCGGCGCTGAGCGGCTGGCACCGGGTTTCATCAAAGCCTGCGACGGCGATGAGCCGGTTCATCGCGTCGCCTTGCGGAAATTCCTCGATGGATGCGCCCAAGTATTCATACGCGCATTTTTCTCCGGTGAGCAGACCTGCGAGGCGCGGCACGATGCGGTGGAGATAGATGCGGTAAAGCCAGCGCAGCGGTGCGCGAGGCACGGAAAAATCCAGCACCAACAAATGTCCGCCCGGTCGGAGCACACGGGCGAATTCGGAAAGCGCACGTTCCCAGTTCTCCATGTTGCGAAGGCCGAAGGCGACGGTGAGGACATCAAATTCACCGTTTAAAAATGGGAGGTTCAGAGCGTCCGCTTGCACAAGGTTGGTGAGGCCCTTGCGTCTTGCGATGTCCAGTATTGGCTGGCAAAAATCAGCGCCGACGACAGCGGCATCGGGGCATTTTTTCGTGATGGCAAGCGCGAGGTCACCGCTGCCGGTCGCCATGTCCAGAACACGCTTCGGTGCCCATGCGCGGACGACTTTAGCCGCGCGGCGGCGCCACACAAAGTCGAGCCCGCCGCTGAAAAGATGGTTTGCAAGATCGTAGCGCTGCGCGATTGCGCCGAAGAGGCGCTGGACGACCGGCCCCTTTCCGGGCTCCGGTTTGGCGCTTGGCTTGGCGGCGATATCGGTCACGGCGGAGGCATATCCCGTGCTAAGTAGGGCGTCGAATCAAACCTGCGACGAAAGCCCATCGCAAATGTCCACATCCATAATCTCGCCCGCAAAAATCCTCGTTGTTGACGACGAGCCATCGAACGTCCGTCTGCTCGAACGGATGCTCGATCTGTTTGGCGGGCTCGAATACCGCACAACTACCGACCCGCGCGAGGCCGTGTCGATGTTCGCAGAATTTCAGCCCGATCTCGTGCTCACAGATCTCCATATGCCGCATCTTGACGGCTACGCGCTGATGGAACAACTGCGGCAGCTCATTCCAGTTGACAGCTTTTTACCCATCGTAGTGTTGACGGCGGACATCAATGCAGAGACCCGGCGCAAGGCCCTGGCGAAGGGAGCGAGCGATTTCATCACCAAGCCGCTCGACACCACAGAGGTGCAGCTCCGCATCCGCAATTTGCTCGAAAACCGATTCCTCAATTTGAAGCTCGAGGAACAAGTCCAGCAGCGCACGCTCGAATTAGAGCACGCGCTTGAGCAACTCCTAGCGACACAAAATCAAGTTGTGAGGCAGGAGCGCCTCAGCGCGCTGGGCACGATGGCCGGCGGTGTGGCGCATGATTTCAACAACGCGCTGACGATGATGATCGGCTATGGTGAAATGTTGCTGCCTTGGTTTGAAAAGAGTGCGCCCGATTCCAAAGAGCAGACATATTTGAAGCACATCCTCACTGCCGCCCAGGATGCCACACATGTTGTAAAACGTCTCCGTGATTTCTACCGCCCCGCAGACGCCGCCGATGTGCGCGTGGCTGTGGACATGAAGCAACTCTGCGAACAGGCCATCGCTTTCACGACTCCTAAATGGAAGGGCCGGGCGCGTGGAACCGGCGGCACAATCGAAGTGAAGGCTGACTTGTGTGAATTGCCATCGGTGCTCGGCAGCGCGCCGGAACTGCGCGAGGTGCTGACAAATCTGATTTTCAACGCAGTGGATGCGATGCCCGAAGGCGGGACGATTACCGTGCGCACCCGCGCCCTGCCGAACCGTGTGCGCGTGGATGTGAGTGACAACGGCATCGGCATGACGCCCGAAGAAAAAGCGCGCTGCTTCGAACCATTCTTCACAACAAAAGGTGAAAACGGCACGGGGCTGGGGCTCGCTGTCACCTATGGCATTGTGCAGCGCCACGGCGGGAACATTGAAATCGAGAGCGAAAAAGGCGCTGGAACAACGTTTTCATTGCTGTTTCCGACAACGGAAATGCCAATCGGCGAAATGACTGTGGCACGCGCGGAAGAAGCAACGCGTTCACTTCGCGTGCTGGTCGTGGACGATCAGGAAATCATCTGCGAACTCATCTCCGAACATCTCGTCTCCGACGGGCATGAGACTGTGACCGCCTCCGTGACGGAGGATGCGCTGCAATATCTCAATGGTGGCAGATTTGATTTGGTGATTACCGATCAATCCATGCCCGGCATGAGCGGAATACAACTCGGACAGATGGTAAAAAAAATGCACCCGACTACGACGGTGATTTTGCTCACCGGTTATGGAGACGAATTGAAAGTGCAGGGACAACTGCCGGATGGCATAGACATGATAGTTTCCAAGCCGGTGTCATCGGTCGAGCTGCGCAAGGTGGTTCACGAGATTTTCAAGTAGGGATCGATCTCCAAACAAAAGGGGCAGGCGTTGGAATGCCTGCCCCGTTCAAGTAAATTTGGTGCTCGCGAGAGGAATCGAACCTCCATGACCAGTCCGCACCGTTTTGAAATGCTTCCACGTAGGTAAAACGAACACCGAGAAACCCGCTTGACCCCCGTGACGTTATCCCATAGTGTTATCCCACTATGGCATCCATTCATAAGGCACCCGGAAAACCTTTCTTCTTTTGCGCGTTCTCGACTTGGGACGCGGAAGGCAACCGCTGGAAACGGCGTTTCAAGTCCACCGGCACGGCGAGCAAAAAGGAAGCGGAGGAAGTTTGCCGGACTTGGGACAAGACGGCAAAGACCGCCCGCACTGGCAGGCTGACGCCGGACAATGCGCGGGAGATTATCGCTCGCGGTGTGGCGGACGTGTTCACCGCTGCAAACCGTGAACATCTGCCAAGCCGCTCGGTGCGCGATTGGAGC
>CAIYUV010000255.1 GCA_903929475.1 uncultured Spartobacteria bacterium | reverse complement strand
GGGGTGTTCATCGGGCAGGCGCCGAATCTGTTTTTCTTCCGCGACAAGGACGGCGACGACAAGGCGGATGAATACAAGGCGGTGCTGACGGGCTTCGGGCTGGAGGACAGGCATGAGTTGCTGAATAGTGTCATGTGGGGGCCGGATGGCGGGTTGTATTTCACGCACGGGGTTTTCACCAACTCGAAAGTGCATCGCCCCACGGAGCCGAGGGAGAAAGGCAATACGCTGAATGCGGGGCTTTATCGGGTGAGGATTACGGACGACAAAGGGCCAACCGCTTTTGAACACGAAGTCTATGCCGACGGCACGAGCAATCCGTGGGGCTGCGATTACGATGCGGCGGGGAACTGGTTCGTGGAGGCGTGTGTGATTGATCATCTTTTCCATCTGGCACCCGGCGGCATTTACCAGCGACAGGGAGGTGCGCCCGAAAATCCCTACGCCTACGAGCTGCTGCCGAGCATCGTGAATCACAAACATTTCCGCGCGGCGTATGCGGGCTTTCAGATTTACCAGGGCGGGCGCTATCCGGCGGATACGGACGGGCATTTATTCTTCGGGAACATCCACGACAACTCCATCCACGAGGAGAAGGTGGAGCCGGCGGGAGCGACGTTCAAGGCCAGCCCGGTGCGCGATTTCCTGCGGGCGAATGACGGGTGGTTCCGCCCAGTGAGCATCCAGACCGGGCCCGATGGTTTCCTGTGGGTGATGGACTGGTGCGACAAATATCCCTGCTATCAAAACGCGATGGCGAATCCCGAAGGCGTGGACCGTGAGAAGGGAAGAATCTGGCGAATCGTCCACCACGACGCGAAGGATGGCGCCGCGCCACTCGGCTCGCGCCCGACGAAGGACATGGATTTGGCGAAGCTGACGACGAAGGAGCTGATTGAGCGACTTTACGACAAGAACAGTTGGCAGCAGCGACACGCATTGCAGATTCTTTTGGAAAAAGACGACGTGAAACTGCCGCCCGATATTTTCGCCCGCGCTAAAAAGGAAGGCCCGGTCGCAGCACAAAGGGCGATTGCGACATTGGCGGCAAAAACATCTGGATATTTCCGGGAAGAGGCGGATCAAAAGCTGCCACAGTTTATCCATCAGCTCTCCAAATCGAAGCAGCCTGAAATGCGCGCACTTTCCGTAGATTTCTTCGCTGAATATATCTCGGATACTACAGACCACGGCACGGGGCCGATGATTGATTTAGCCAGTGATGCGGATCCTGTCGTCCGGCTGGCCGTGGCAGTCGGCCTGCGCAAATGTGCACGACAGCCGCTCACCATCGACAATCGTGAATTTGTGAATCAAGCCGACTATGATGGCTGGCGCAAAGCGATGACCGCGCTGCTTCGCGCAAGTAAGTCCGCCGACAAGCAGCTCGCCTTTTCCATCTGGATGGCGCTCGAACCGTGGCTGAGCGAGCAGCCAGAGATCTGGCTCCCGTGGCTCGCCAAACTCGCCCCCGACACCAAGCCGCTCTCGGAAACTCTCACCTACAAAGCCGCGCGCCGCATCACCGACGCGCGTGACCCCGAAAACATGGATCGGCTGCTCGCTTTCCTCGACAAAATCAAAACCGACGACGCGCTCGTCGCCCGCGCGCTCGAAGGAATGTTGAAGGCGCAGCAGGCCGGCGCAGTTTTGCCGAAGGAAACGGATGCCTCGCCGTTCTTCGAGTTTTGGGCCAAGAGTGCGAACAACGCCGTGCGCGATCAATCGGCGCGACTCGCGACACTGTGGGGAAATGTGCAGGCCGAAAATATGCAGATGGCGCTGGCTTTGGATCACAACAGGGAGGACGAAAAGCGCATCGCCGCCATTCAGACCGTGCGCAAACTCAAACACCAGAAAGCCCGCGAGACGATCCTCACTTTGCTGCACGATATAAACTCGGACGCGATATGGATCGAAACACTCCGTGCGGCTGGAGAAATGGGCGGAAAAGATTTTGCAGCCACCATCGTCGGCAGGTGGAACAACATCACACCCGTCGTGAAGTCCGCTGCTGCGGAAGTGATGATTTCCCGCGCCGACTGGGCCGTGAAGCTGCTCGATGCAGTGGAGGCGAAACAAATTCCAGCAAACAACATCCCGGCCACTGCGCGCCGCTACTTCGCCACGAACGCGGCACTCAAAGCCCGCGCCACGCAACTGCTCGGCACTTGGAATGAACCCAACGCCGACATCAAGGCGCTCATCGCCGCCAAGCGCGCCATCGTCCTCGCGGGCGAGCCGGATTTAGCCAAAGGCAAGCAGCTCTTTGCGGCGACCTGCGCGACATGCCACAAATTCCTCGGCAACGGACAGGAAGTCGGCCCCGACCTCACCGGCAGCGGTCGCAGCAGCCTCGATGCATTGCTCACCAACGTCATCGCGCCCGACCAAATCATCGGTAACGGCTACGAAAACACCATCGTGCAGACGAAGGATCAGCGCACGCTCTCGGGCCGCGTCGTGGAAGACACGCCCACGCAAATTACGCTGCTCGGCATCGGCGGACGGCGCGAAGTCGTCGCGCGCGGTGACATCATCAAGATGGAAAACACGCACCAAAGCGTGATGCCCACCGGCTTCGGCGCGATGGCCGATGACGCGTTGCGCGACCTGCTCTGGTATGTGCTCGCCCCGCCGGAAGAGGGAAAGTTGACGGCGGAAAAGAAGGCCCAGCTCGCCGCCGCGGTGAACTGACGCGCTACTTGAGTTGCGGCGTGCCGCGCACCATTGCGGCGGTGTGCGCAGCCACTGCGGCCTGGATTTTTTCGAGCACTTCGGGATGCTCCGCAGCCACGTCAAATTTCTCCGAGGGGTCGCTCGGAAGATGGATGAGCAACGGCGGATTGTGGCTGTCCGGGTGTTCCTGCCCGTAGCCCGCCTGCGTCCAGAAATGCGCCTTCCACGGGCCGAGCCGGCAGGCCATGAGCATGTCGCCGCGATAGTAAAAAAACGGCCGCTCCGGCAGCGCCTTTCCCTCGAAGAGCAGCGGCGAAATGTCCACGCCGTCCATCGGACGATCCTTCGGCATCTCCGCTCCGGCGAGCGCGAGCGACGTGGCGAAAAGATCCATCGCGTTCGCCATTTCGCTCGTCACACCCGGCTTGATGCGCCCCGGCCACCACGCGATTCCCGGCACGCGCATCCCACCTTCCCAAGTGCTCCCCTTCCCTTCGCGCAACAACCCTGCACTGCCTCCCTGTCCATTGCCACCCATCGCTTTGGTCAGCAGCCACGGGCCGTTGTCGCTCGCGAAAATCACCATCGTCTTTTCCGCCAGCCCCTCATCGCGCAACGCGGCAAGCAGTCGCCCCACATTCGCGTCCAGTTCCTCGACCACATCGCCATACAAACCGCGCATGCTCTTTCCACGAAATTCCGCCGATGCAAACAGCGGCACATGCGGCATCGTGTGCGCGAGGTAAATGAAAAACGGCTCCGCTTTGTGCGCGTGCGCAAAGGCTATCGCCTCGTCCGTGTAGCGCTGTGTGAGCGTGGACTGCACTGCCGGGCGCTCGATGATTTTCCCGTTGCGCATCAGCGGCACGTTCCATCCATCCACCGGCGGATTCGGTGAACCCGCTGGCACTTTGCTGCGCCCATCCATGTCGTTCGAATAAGGCAGGCCGAATGATTCATCGAACCCCTGCTCATTGGGCCGCGATCCTTCAACCACGCCAAGGTGCCATTTCCCCACGTGCGCCGTTGAGTAGCCGCGCGTCTTCAGCGCCTCCGCAATTGTCACTTCGCCCGCGGGCAGCCCGCCTTTGGAGTCTGGAAAAAGCACGCGCTGGCCACCGGTGCTCATCCCGCTGCGAATCGCATATCGCCCCGTGAGCATTGCCGCACGGCTCGGCGTGCAGACTTCCGACGGCGCGTAAAAATCCGTGAACCTCAACCCTTCCGCCGCCATCCGATCCAAATGCGGTGTGCGGATGCTCGGATGCCCGTAACACCCGAGGTCGCCATACCCAAGGTCGTCCGCGAGCACGATGATGATGTTCGGTTTTCCCTCCGCAGCGAACAAGGAAAGCGAAGAGAAGAACAGTGCGAGGAAAATGCGGACAATGTTTTTCATGGAGATTCCCGCGAACACAACGGCCGCGGGCGGAGCCACTCATTGCGTCGCTCGTAAACTCATTTCAACTTTCGAACAATCACCTGTTCGACTTTGATCGTGCTGTCAGCGACTGCGGCAATGGCCACGGGTTGATTTACCTTGGAAAAATCCGCCTTCCACCGGGCGCGTTCACGGCCGTCCACGCTGAGAAACATTTCCGCCGGCTGCACATTCAGTTTCACGCTGATGGGCCGGTTGGTGGGAGCCGCACCTGCGTTGGGTTTGTGCTGCCCGTCCGCTGGCCCTCCATCAATGCGGAGTTCGTGCGGAGGCTTGCCCCAGTTCAAAATTAGCTCACCGCAAGCATAGGCAAGACGCACATCTCCATCTGTCTGTATCCGCCATTCAACTTCAACTGGAGGCTTGAAACTCTTTTCTGATGTGAGTCGGTCACCAATTTTGAGGACGGCGCCTGTCATATTGGAGATAACCACCGAGTCACCATAGATTGGATTATTCGCCTTCGCCCCGCCGATGACATTGGCGACTTCGATCCGTGCCTCGCGGGCGAGTTTGGCCGCTTCGATGAGACCGCTACGCGTGTATTGCTGCTCCAGCGTGGTGAGTTCCCTCACATGGTTTGCGTCCAATTGCTGCCGTCTGGCGGAGAGAGGGCGCTGTGCTGCGGACATATTGCGGTCATAGTTTGTGTATGCAGCACGCAACGCCGCGTTCGCGGTGTTCGGTGGCGCCTCGACGGTGCCGTTGTTCGCGGCAGTGATCATGTTGTTGATCTGGATGACCGCATCCAAGTCGCCTTTGGCCTGCGCAATGTCCCTCGATCGGGCCAGCTCTTTGGCATACGCCGCTGCGAATTGTGTCTTCGTCGCGGCTTCCGTGACATCAATCTGGGCACACTCCGCCTTGTAACGATTTCGCAGATTACTGACCACGTCGCTTGCCGATTGCTGGGCGAAGACAGCCGTGGCGAAGAGCGAACCAATGAGCAGTGTCTTGCGGAGACTCATGCCTAGCGATGCTAGTTTTGTGCGGCGACAGCCTGCTGGCGGCGGAGTTCGCGAAGGTAGCGATAGCCGACGAGCCGCTGATTTTGTTCGTCCCAAAGACGATAGCCGAAGGATTTCAGGCTGCTGCGGAGCGTGACGGGCTTGACGCTTTGGAAAAGCGGATGGGCCTCGTGGCAGCGTTCGAGGTTGTAGTTCGGAATACGCGGGCTGAGATGGTGGATGTGGTGGAAGCCGATGTTGCCGGAGAACCACTGGAGGATTTTTGGGAGCTTGTAGAACGAGCTACCCTGCAATGCGGCGGCGGTGTAATCCCACTCATCGCGGCGCTGCCAGTAGGTGTCTTCAAATTGATGCTGCACGTAGAAGAGCCAGACGCCCGCGGAGCCGGCGACCGTCATCACGGTGATCTGGATGCAGAGGTATTGTTTGAAGCCAAAGGCCCAACTGAGCGACGCGACCATCGTGAAGATGGCGAGGTTCATCCAATAGCAGGAGCGACGCTCGCGCTTGCTGGCTTTGGCCGTGGGGAAACGGTGCATCACGATGAAAAGGAACAGCGGCGCGATGATGAAAAGGATGAAAGGGTTGCGTGAAAGTTTGTAGGCGAAGCGCTTCCAGCGGGAGGCTTCGAGGTATTCCTGCACGGTGAGCGTCCAGACATCGCCGTCGCCGCGCCTGTCGAGATCGCCGGAGCTGGAGTGATGGACGGAATGCTGCCAGCGCCAGTGGTAGTAGGGCGTGAAAGTGATGACGCCGGTGATGAAGCCAAAAATGTCATTGGCGAGGCGCGATTTGAAAAATGAGCCGTGGCCGCAATCGTGGAAAATGATGAACGTGCGGACTTGGAAGCCGCCCGCGAGGATGGCGAGGGGTAGCGTGAGCCAGTAGGAAACAGAGAGACTCAGATACATGAGGTAATAGAGAATCACGTAGGGGCCGAGAGTGTTCACGATCTGCCATGTGGCGCGCCCGACGGAGGGCTTTTGATACTCTAAAACAATGTCCTTCCACGCGCTGGTGTCTATCTTTCCTGTTTGGCTTTCAGTGGGATTGCTGTGGCTGGAACTGGATTCTGTGGTCATGTCGGTTTTAGGGATTGATGCGCAAACCCGACAGGGCAACGCAGCAAACGTGCGCACCTTAGCTAAAAGATGTCCGACATACAACCATTGTTCGCGACAATCTCACGTCTGGCACTTTCTGTTTTCGCTTGCCGCAGGGGAAAACGCACGCGACACGTTGCGCCCACTTTTTCAGACTCGATGGATAAAATCCTGCCGCTGCTCCAACACAACGCACGCGCTTCAGTCGCCGACCTCGCAAAGTCGGCGAATCTCAGCGAGGCGGATGTGGCTGCCCGCATTACAAAGCTGGAGGAGGACGGAGTCATCCTCGGCTATCAGGCAATCGTGGATCCGCAGAAGGTCGCGCGCGAACGCGTGACGGCGGTGATTGAAGTGAAGCTGACGCCGGAACGCGAAGGCGGCTTCGACAAAATGGCGGAACGCATCGCGCGTTTCCCCGAGGTGCAGGGCTGCTATTTGATGAGCGGCGGCTATGACCTGCTTGTCATCGTGGAAGGGCGCACGCTCAACGAAGTGGCGGGTTTTGTTTCTGAAAAACTGGCGACGATCAAAGGAGTCGTCGGCACGGGCACTCATTTCCGTTTGAAGGCCTACAAAGAAAACGGCGTGGAATTGAAGCGCGAGGCCGGCCCGCAACGACTCGCAATTTCGCCGTAAACGCCATGCAATTTCTTTTCTCCATTTACGGAATGAACGCACGAAGCGCCGACCGAGCTACACTGCTCGCTCGTCGCCGCGCCGGGGTGTAAAACGTGGAAGTGGGCTCCGCGCGCGGTCACAGAGTATCCCCTCGCGCCACTCCGCATCCATTCAACTTCAATCCAATTTTTCCAAATGAATCTTACCAATCACATCGCAACTCATGTCCGTGGCATCCCGCGTTCGGGTATCCGCGACTTTTTTGAAATCGTTCAAAGTATGCAGGACGTCATCTCGCTCGGCATCGGCGAGCCGGACTTCCACACACCGTGGCGCATCCGCGAGGCGGCCATCTATTCGCTGGAGCGCGGACACACCGGCTATACCAGCAACCTCGGTCTGCCAAAACTGCGCGAACGCATCGCGCAGTATGTGCACAAAAATTTCCACGTCGGCTACGACCCGGCCACGGAAATTATCGTCACCGTCGGCGTCAGCGAAGCGATAGACCTCGCGTTGCGCGCGCTGCTGAACCCCGGCGACGAAGTGCTCTTCCACGAGCCGTGCTACGTCAGCTACAACCCGAGCGTGGTGCTCGCCCACGGCGTCCCGGTGGCCGTGCCCACGCACGCAGCGGATAATTTTCGCATGACCGCCGAGGAACTCGCAAAAAAGATCACACCGCGCTCGAAGGTGCTGATGATGAATTTCCCCTGCAACCCCACCGGCGCCACGCAGACGCGCGAAGAGCTGGAGAAAATAGCGCGCATCTGCATCGAGCATAATCTCGTAGTGCTCACGGACGAAATTTACAGCGAACTCACCTACGACGGAGCCACGCATACCAGCATCGCTTCACTGCCGGGAATGCGTGAGCGCACCGTCTTCCTCCACGGTTTTTCAAAGGCGTTTGCGATGACCGGATTCCGCATCGGCTACGCTTGCGCACCCGCGCCGCTCACCGAGGCGATGATGCGCGTCCACCAATATGCAATCCTCTGCGCCAACACCATGGCACAGGACGCCGCCATCGAAGCACTCGAAAGCGGCGACAACGACGTGGCCATGATGCGCAAGGAATACGAAGCGCGCCGTAATTTCATCGTTCGAAGCCTCAACGATCTCGGCCTCCCGTGCTTCACGCCGCTCGGAGCGTTCTATGTTTTTCCAGACATCCGCTCCACAGGCCTCACAAGCCGCGAATTTTCAATGGGCTTGCTCGAAAAAAAGAAAGTCGCCTGCGTGCCCGGCACCGCCTTCGGCGCGAGCGGCGAAGGCCACGTGCGCTGTAGCTACGCGACCTCGCTGGAGAAGATCAAAATCGCTATGATCCGCATCGCCGAATTCGTCGCGGAAGTGCGGAAATGAACGAAATCCGTTCCTTCGACATACCCTCGCATGGCACATCTGTCAGGGCTGTGGCGCTCCGATTCGGATAGCAAACTCCGACGATTGTGTCGGCTGCTCGACGGGACGTGTCGAATCCACTTCCACGCGGTGGATCGGGACATAAATCTGAGTCGCACCATGCTCGAGCCAGACGCCGCCGTCGCGCACAGCCTTAAGAACCACTCGCAGACGTTCATTTCCTGCAATCACAGGGAGCACTTCGCCCTCCGCAAATGAGCGACCATTGATTGTGGCAAGAGCGGGTTTCCCGACCAGAACACTTGTGACGCTGAAATGCTGTGGCAGAATTTCAAACTTCTTTTGGGCTGCAAGCACCCCGTTTTTAGTAACGCGCGGTTGATATGGATCTGTTGACTTCGATTTTACCCAGCCAATCGGCCAGAACGGTGCCCGTGCTTCTTTGTTCAGTGTGAATTTTGAGCGGTTTTTGAGTTCGTAAGGCACAAGCTGCAGCTCGGGAAGTGCTTTGTCGTCGGCAGGTGCCTTCACCTCGGCTGGTGCCTTCTCTTCGACAGCCACCTTCTTTTCGTCAGCCACCTTCTTTTCAGCAGGCCCCTCATTTTCGGCCAATGCCGGAATTGCAAGCAGGATGACGATAAAAATTGTTTTCATTGGCGAACAAGATTGCTGAGCACAAGGCTGGCACGCTGCATCTGCGCCTCATCACGTCCCGCCTCAATTTCGAGCGATTGAATTTCGAGCAGCGGTTCTGTGTTTTCCAAGTCTGCTATCGCGGCGGCAAATGGCATGAAGTCCACACGTGGCAACTCCACTCCCCAATTCACGCGACGGTAACCCGGGTAGTCTTTATCCAGCGAATCGTTGTTCATGCGTGCGACCACCTTATCAATACCGTTCTTTTTAAAGAATTCGTTCATTCTCGGAGGAAACCATGCAACTGGCGACCCGTCAGGAATCATCGCCTCGACCTGCCTTACGATGCGCTTGGCCTCCGGCGACTGGGCTTCCACGGTTTTCACCTTTGTGATCTGTGCATTGGCGGTCACTATTTGCGGATCGAGGCCGTCCGTGTTGGCATTCGCAACCAAGCGTCCTGTTGGAGCGGGCCGAGCAGGAAATCGAAATACGAATAAATCACTCCGATCATTATCAACAATCCAAGTGCGAGTTTTTGCGTCTGATCCTTGTTGAGTTTCATGACTTTGGTTTCCTGCCGGGTTTCCGCTGAGCTGCCACGGGTGTTTGTTCCGTGCCGTGGACGAATGAGATATTGATGCTGAAAACTGCTGTGTGAACCTGCTTGCCATCCAGCAGTGCCATTTCATTGCTTTCATCCAGACTTTTGAAAATAGCCGTGGCACTTTTGTATTTCTGCCCAAGTTTCTCATTGAGCGCCGTTCGCAATTCCTCCGCAACGGCCCGCGGCTCTATTCCGGCCGAAAGTCCGTCTATAAGCATATGGCAGGTTCGCGGTGCATCCGGGCTGACATCGGCCCCCATCTTCGTAATCTGCACATTTTTCGGAACAGTGCTCGCCAGCAACTCAAATACCGGGGCCCAGTAAAAACGTCCCTCGATCCGCTTGGAAAGCCGATCTGCAAGACCAATCTGTTTGCTCAACTCCTCCTCCCTCAACTTAGCGCCCCTCGCCAGAGGAGCGATCTTGTCGAATTCCTTTTGCTTGGCTACATATGCGGAAACCGCAGAACTCTTTTTGGCGAGTTCGACAAAATAGTAACCGGCAAGGCCGATCGCGATGACGATCAAACCGAGAAGAGACAGCTTCAACGGGTCGTATTGCTGATGTTTTTTCGCCAGCAGGACTTCGTGGTAAAGATTGATTTTTAGCGACATGGTTTAAGTGAGGAGTTGGGCAGCGGCTCCACAAGCGACACTGAAATCAGAGGCGTCCTCTACAAGGCGTGAACGTTTGGATGCAGGAACATTGACTTCACAGCGGTCGAGCGCATTCCATGCAAGGCAGGGCATCCTCAATTCCTCGCCCAGCACACGAAGCACCGTTTTATTTTTGGCGAGCCCGCCGGAAACCCAGATTTGACCGATGGTTTCCTCACGCCGCCCCTCGACAAAACCAATCGAACTGCCGATTTCCCGCGTGAACGCCATGAGCGCCATGCGTGCGTTTTCGACGATAATTTCGTCCTCCTGCTCAAGTGCCTTGAATACGCCACTGGTGCTCTCCCCGCTAAGACTGCATAGCGCCTCCAGCAGCGTCTTACCTCCAAACTCAATATTTCGGATGAGCACCAGTTCCCGCTTCACACCAATCATCATCGTCGAGCTTGTGTGGCCAAGATCGAGGAGGAAAAACGCCTGGTTGTTGAACACATCGGGGTGCGCAAATTCGAATGCATTGAACACGCTCACGGAAGCAAGCTGCAGGGCCGCGATATCCCTGAGCCCTCCCTTGTCAAATGCCTCGCTCATCCCTGTAACATAAACGCGGGGCAGACCGGCGACGAGATAACGCTTCTGCCCTCCATGCCCTGCCTCGGTAGCCCCGTTGGACTGGATAAGATCACAATCGAGCACAAAATCGCGGCAGTCTTGATTGAGCAGCGCCATTCCGTTCAATCGCAGCGCGTCACGCAGTATGTCCGTCGGGGTCTCAGGTTGTTCGATGATTCGCAGAAACGCATCGGGAGTCGTGATCGCTACCGCACACGCCCTGGATCTGCCTCCCATTTGTTTAAGGAGCGATTTGATCTGCGTCACGATCATCTCTGGCGTCCGTTCCTGAGATTCGTCGAATACCTGCGAGGCGAAATTGGCAACAGCGAACCGGCTGTCTCCCTTTTTTTGTAGAAGGACGGATTTCAGCGAGTAGCGCCCTACGTCCACGCCGACGGCTGATGTGAGTGTCTTTGCCATTTTTGTGAATTTGAGAAAAGCAGGGCGTGTGCCGGGGTGCTGCTGATTCACGGAAAATCTACCGCACTTTTCCCGTAGCCACTTGCATTGCCGACTCGGGCGCATCCGTGCGATTTCCGGACCGGATATCATCTAACATCATCATCAAAAACCAAAACGCGAGGGACGCCCCCGCGACTATCACAAGAATGCTCACCACTTGGATCGTGCGTCTGCTCGACTCCGCCTTCTCACGCCGCTGACGCGAGGCATTTATCTCTGCATCCAGTAATTTCAGGAGTTGTTCTGGTGTCGGCTGCGCAGATTTGTTTTCATCCGTGGTTTTCATACTGAGCGATGATTGGTGCTGACCCACACGAAAAAGCTTATCTCGCGCCTCTCTGCGTATTTCTTCTCTTCCTGCTGCTCGCCGAATTGGTGCGCTCGCTGGGCGATGGCTATGCGCACTGGGCGCTTGCGGAACCACGCTATTGGGTTTTCCCACTCCAGACCGCCGTGTGCGCTACGATCCTATGGCGGTGCCGCAAAAGATACACGTTTGGCCCTCGTCGAGGTTTCGTTTTCGCCCTGACCGTCGGACTGATTGCCTTCGCAGTATGGATAGCACCACAGTGGCTGTTCGGCGCAGCGCATCGCACGGATGGCTTCAAGCCCGGTCACTTCGGCGCGGAAGGCCCTGCATATTTTTTGAATCTCGTTCTACGACTCCTGCGTATGGTGGTGATCGTCCCGCTGGTGGAGGAAATCTTCTGGCGCGGATTTTTACTGCGCTATCTCGTGAATGAAGATTTCCGCAAAGTTCAATTCGGCACGCTCACTTGGCGCTCCTTCATCCTCACCAGCGCCGCCTTTTGCCTGGAACACCAGTTCGCCGACTGGCCCGCAGCGCTGATCACCGGCGCTCTTTTCAACATCGTCGCGTGGCGCACGCAAAATCTCGCAGCATGCGTGCTCACTCATGCCATCACAAATTTTGCCCTCGCAATTTACATACTTGAGACACACCAATGGGGCTTCTGGTAAAACTGGCCGGCAACCTGCTTGGCAACGGGCATGATCAAGAATTCCTTTTTTCAAAAAGTCTTTCTCACCATGTTCTGGGGGTTTTTCGCTGCTGTCGTGATGCAGTTTTACATTAAAATGATCTGGCAGGCCAATGAGGACATCAATGGAGATGCGGCGACCAAGGCTCTATACAGCAACGCAAAGCAGACTGTGCATCCTGCACGCTAACATCCGGGCGCAAGTCACTCGCCAGACGCCCCACTTCTGCCGTAGCGTCGCAGGACGCAATGCGCATCGGTCTCGCACAAATCAATCCACTCGTTGGCGACTTCGCCGGGAACTCCGCAAAAATCCTCGCCGCCTATCGTGATCTCGTCGCACGCGGCGCGGAAATCGTGCTCACGCCCGAACTCGCCCTGCCCGGCTACCCGCCGCAGGATTTGCTTTTCAAAAGCCAGTTCGTCCCGCGCAATCTCGCCGCGCTCGAAACGCTCCGCGCACAGACCGGCGACACGCCGCTCCTCGTCGGCCACGTGGACACAAACACCGGCCACGGTCGCCCCTTTCGCAACGCCGCCGCGATCCTCCAACGCGGACAGCCCGTTCACAAAATCTACAAAACACTCCTCCCGACCTACGACGTCTTCGACGAGTCGCGCTACTTCGAGCCAGCGGAAGGCTGCGCTCCGATTGAAATCGCAGGCCACTGCTGCGGCGTCACTATCTGCGAAGACATTTGGAGCCGCGACTATCTCCCGCGCCAGCTCTACGACCGCGACCCGCTCACCGAACTCGTCACGCAAGGCGCAAAAGTCATCCTCAATCTCAGCGCCTCACCTTTTGAAGTCGGCAAACCACGCCGCCGTTTCGAAATGCTCAGCGCCCGCGCCCGCGACCACCACAT
The DNA here is from genome assembly GCA_903929475.1 of uncultured Spartobacteria bacterium. Classification (GTDB taxonomy): domain Bacteria; phylum Verrucomicrobiota; class Verrucomicrobiia; order Chthoniobacterales; family Chthoniobacteraceae; genus SXWH01. The sequence goes on along the minus strand of CAIYUV010000255.1, from coordinate 13,983 downwards.
CCCCATCGCCTACTGCAACACCATCGGCGGAAACGACGAGTTGATCTTCGACGGCAACTCCTTCGCCATTTCCGAAACCGGCGATTGCCTCACGCAACTCGCGTCATTCCACACGGAAAACGCGCTCGTAGAAATCCGCGATTCGCAATCCGCAATCCGCAATCCCATCTTTCTCAACGACGAAACCGATCTCTTCAACGCCCTCGTCCTCGGCACACGCGACTACTTCGCTAAGTGTGGCTTCAAGAGTGCCGTCCTCGGCCTCAGCGGCGGCATTGACAGCGCCGTCACCGCCGTCATCGCCGCCGAGGCGCTGGGAAAAGAAAACGTCCTTGGTGTCACCATGCCCACGCGCTATTCGAGCGAAGGCAGCGTCGGCGATTCCCTGTCCCTCGCAAACGCCCTCGGCATTCGCTGTCTCACCATCCCCATCGAAAAATCATTCGCCATTTTCAAAGAACAGATGACTCCGTTCTTCGATGGCAAACCCGAGGACGTGACCGAGGAAAATATGCAGCCCCGACTTCGCGGCATGACGCTCATGGCGCTCAGTAATAAATTCGGCCACCTCCTCCTCACCACCGGCAACAAGAGCGAACTCGCCGTCGGCTACTGCACGCTCTACGGCGACATGTGCGGCGGCCTCGCCGTAATCAGCGACGTGCCGAAATTGATGATCTACCGCCTCGCACGCTGGTTGAATCGTGACCGCGAAATCATCCCGCACAGCACCATCGAAAAACCACCGAGCGCCGAACTCCGTCCCAACCAGCGTGATCAGGACACGCTCCCGCCCTACGAAATCCTCGACCCCATCCTCGAACTTCTCGTCGAAGAAAACCTCAGCCCCGATGAAATCATCGCCCGTGGCCTTGAACCCGAAACCGTCCGCTGGGTCGTGCGAAAAGTCGCGCAAAACGAATACAAACGCGCACAGGCGGTGCCCTGCTTGAAAGTCACCAGCAAGGCATTCGGCGCAGGTCGCAAGATGCCCGTCGCACAGCATTACGCAGAATAAAAACAGCATGGACCTGGCAAAATACCTCACCACCCGCACCGCACTTGTTGACCGAGCGCTCGACCGCTTTCTCCCACGCGCCACCGCAAAACCAACCACGATCCACAAAGCGATGCGCTACTCGCTCTTCGCCGGCGGCAAACGCCTCCGCCCCGTCCTCACCCTTGCCAGCGCCGAGGCGTGCGGAGGAAAAATGGACACCGCCATTCCGGCAGCGTGCGCCGTCGAGTGCATCCACACCTACTCGCTCATCCACGACGACCTCCCGTGCATGGACGACGACGATCTCCGTCGCGGACGCCCGACAAACCACAAAGTTTTTGGCGAAGGCATCGCCGTCCTCGCAGGCGACGCGCTGCTCACATTCGCGTTCGAGATTTTGGCAAAAGCGAAACCCGCCCCGCGCTACAACATCGCCGCGCAAATCACCGAACTCGCCCACGCATCCGGCAGCCACTGGCTCGTCGGCGGACAGGTCGCCGACCTCGAAGGCGAAGGCCGTAAACTTTCCGCCGCCGACCTCGACTACATCCACCGCTGCAAAACCGCCGCCCTTCTCACCACCAGCATCCGCCTCGGCGCGATGAGCGCGAACGTAACCCCTGCACAACTCAAGGCAATCACCACCTTCGGCCAGAGCGTCGGCCTCGCCTTCCAAGTCATAGACGACATCCTCGACGTCACACAGACCTCCGAAAAACTCGGCAAGAGCGCCGGCAAAGATATCGCCTCACAAAAAGCCACCTACCCCGCCATCCACGGTCTCGAAAAATCCCGCGCCACCGCGCGCCGCCTCACCCGAGCCGCCCACGCCGCGCTAAAGCCCTTCGCCAACAAAGCCGACACCCTCCGCGCCCTCGCCGACCACCTCCTCGCCCGCGAATACTGATCGCTTTCTACGCCACCAGTCGGAGATTCGGATCAATCTCCACGGTCAGCGGCGAGGCGTCTCCCATCGACAGTCGGAGCGAAGCGACGTAGCCGATCATCGCGGCGTTGTCGGTGCAGAGCAATGGCTCTGCTAGTAGCAACTCCAGTCCTCGCTGTGCGCAGGCAGCAGTCAGTTTTTCCCGCAGGCGTGTGTTGCAACTTACGCCACCGCTCACTGCCACTACCCGGCGACCGGTCACCTGCGCGGCGCGGATCGTTTTTGCCACGAGCACATCCACGACTGCTTCTTGGAAAGACGCGCACACATCGGCGAGCGGCACCTCCCCGAGTTTTGGCAGCAGATAGCGCACACTCGTTTTCAGACCGCTAAAGCTGAATGCAAAATCATCCGAATGGATCATTGAGCGGGGAAAATCGAACGCCGTTGTGTTTCCGACGCGCGCGATTCGGTTCACGTTTGGACCGCCGGGATATGGCAGACCGAGGAGTTTGCCGACTTTGTCGAAAGCCTCGCCTGCCGCGTCGTCCTGCGTTTGACCGAGCAGGCGATAGGATCCCACTTTCTCGATTTCCACGAGCATCGTGTGCCCGCCGCTGACGATGAGGCCGATGGCTGGACGCACGCCGCCGCGCTTGAAGAACGGCGAGAGCAGATGACCCTCCATGTGGTTCACGCCGAGGAACGGCTTACCGAAACCGACCGCCAAGCCTTTTGCCACGGAGAGCCCGATCATGAGCGAAGTCGCAAGGCCCGGGCCGCGCGTCGCCGCGAAAGCATCTACCCCATCAAGTGTCACACCCGCTTTTGCCAGCGCGGCGTTGAGTGTTGGACGCAGAGTCCGCAGATGATCACGCGCCGCGACCTCCGGCACCACGCCGCCTGTCGCCGCGTGCAGTGCAATTTGCGACGCCACTTCGCTAGCGAGCAATTCACCATCGCGTAAAATCGCAATCGCCGTTTCGTCGCACGATGTTTCTACCGCAAGAATCGTCACGTCTTACTTCCCCGCTTTCTGCGCATAGACCAGCACGCCTTTGATCGCATCCGCCGCTCGTTCGAGTTGTGTGTCGCGGAAATTGGCGAGGTCCTTCTTGCGAATTTCGTCCGTCAGATCCTCGCGACGCGAAATCATCAACTGCCGCTCTTGATCCTGTGTCATCGTCGCTCGAATCGTCGGCGTGATGCCGTGCTCGTGAATCACTTGGTGTGCCGGTGTGTAGTATTTCGCCGTCGTCAGTCGCAGCGCCGAGCCGTCGGGCATCGGCAGGATGCTCTGCACGCTCCCTTTTCCAAAACTCGTTTCACCCACGATAATCGCACGGTTCGTGTCCTTCAGCGCGCCCGCAGTCAATTCGCTGCCGCTCGCACTTCCGTAGTTGATGAGCACTGCGAGCGGATAGTTTCCCCGCCGACGCAGCGCGGGATTCGCCGTATATTTGCGGCTCTGCGAAGGCGTGCGTCCTTCCGTCGTGCAGACGACACTCGCGGGCGGCAGGAACATTCCCGCGACATCCACGGCGGAATTGATCAGCCCGCCGGGGTTGAAGCGCAAATCGAGGATGAAGCCCTGCATCCCCAGCTTCTCCAGTTCATCGAGTTTTTTCGCCAGTTCCTCCGCCGTCGGCGCGTTGAACTGCGTGATGCGCGCGTAGCCAATCTTCATCTCTCCCGCCAGCTCCGGCGGCAGCATCTTCGCATCCTTGACGCTCCACACTTTGATCGTCTCGCGCACCATCTCGAAATCCTTAATCTCCTTCGTGCCGGGCCGCAGAATAGTCATCGTCACCTTCGTGCCCGGCGCACCGCGCAGCTTCTCCACGGCCTCGCTTAGTTCCATCTTTTCCGCGCTCTGTCCGTTGATTTTGATGATCTGATCTCCCGGCATCAGCCCCGCCTTAAATCCCGGCGAATCCTCCATCGGCGACACGACGATGATGTCGCCATTCCGCTCCGTCACATGCACGCCGAGACCGCCGAAGCGACTGTCCGTGTCCTCCTTCATGTCCTCGAAACCCGCCGGCTCCATGAACTGCGAATGTGGATCGAGGCTTTGCAGCATCCCGCGCAGCGCAGCCTTGGTGAGTTGATCGTAGCTCGCCTTTTTCTCGTCCACATAATCCTGCCGGATGATCTGCATCGCACGCGCGATGGCCTGAATCTGGTCGTAGGGAGAATCCTTGTCTTCTTTCGCCTCTGCTTTCGCACCGTCCTGCGCGAGCGCGGAGAAAGTGAGCATCGAGAGGCACGCGAGAGTCAGCCACAATTTCATGGTCGGGGAAAGTAGCACTGTGCTTGAGATTGGGAAGCGGTTCGTTCCAAAGAGATCAATCCGCCGCCGCCTCTTCGTAAAATCCCTCCAGCGCGGCGACCGTCACTTTGAGATTAAACTCCTTCTCCACACGCTGCGCCGCTGCCACACTCATCGCAGTGTAGCGTTCGGGTTTCGATGTCAGTGCAAGCATTTCACCCGCGAGCGCCAGATGATCGCGCTCCGGCACAAGCAGCCCGCTCACACCATGCTCGACCGCCTCCGGGATTCCGCCGTGATTCGTCGCAATGATGGGCAGACCGCAGGCCATCGCTTCGAGCATCGAGTTCGGCACTCCCTCTTGATCGCCATCCTCGCCCATCTCGCTGGGATGGAGAAAAAGATGCGCATTCGCGTATTGCAACCGAAGTTCCTGCTGGCTGAGGAAGCCTGTGAACTTCACTCGCTTTTGGAGTCCGAGTTTCAGCACGAGACTCCACAAATCATTCAAAAGCGGACCGCCGCCGGCGAGCGTGAGCGTGGCCTTGGGATACCTCGCCGCAAACTCAGCGAATGCACGCAGCGACGTGGACAGACCTTTTTTTGCGATCAAACGTGAGGCCTGAAGGCAATGCCACGCACCGTTCTTCGGAGCCACGCGCTGGGTGAATGTGATCTCCCGCAGCGGAATGCCCGTGCGCTGGATACGAATTTTTTCCCGCGCCGCTCCGAGCGCCACGAGTCTTTCGGCGAGCGACTCGCTGCGCACGAGGAGCAGTTTCGCCAGCTCGAGCATTCGCTGCATGGCTGCTCGATGCTTGGGCTTGTCCATGTCCACCTGCGCATCCGCGCCGTGAAAACTCACGATCACCGGCACAGGTGAAATTTCCAGCAGCGGCAGCAAATGCACGCCGATGTGACCAAAATAGACGTGCAGCACCTTCGCATCGCTTTCGATGATCTCCTTTCTCAAACGTCGCGCCTCCGAGCGATAAATAGTGATCGGCTCATCCTTGATCGTCTTTTGCCAGAAACGGCGGAGTTGGTGCGTGAGAGGTTTCGGCAACACGAACACGTTTCGCATCGGAAAGCGCCTGCTGTTTTCTTGCTTCTGGCAAAATACGACCGTCCGCCATCGCTTGAGCCGTGAGATTTGCCGATAGACGTGCAGCATCTCCGGCTTCAAAAAAGTGACGATGTAACTCGCCACCGTGGGCAGCGACGACTGCCGCAACACCTCCTCTTGCGAAGGTGCCGGCTCGTTTTCGGTTTCGGTTGTGTCGGTTTCGGTCACGATGAACGCGTAGCTTTTCTCTCGTCACGGGCCGTTCGTCACTCGAAACTTTCAGTCATGTCAGCCAGCGACCACCTCATCCGCGCCCGCCGCGTCTTCGAAATCGAACTCGCAGAGGCTCGTCGTGTCGGCGAACGACTCGATGAAACTTTCGCAAACGCCATCGAAACCATCCGCAGCGCGACCGACAAAAACGGCAAGGTCGTCGTCGTGGGCGTTGGGAAAAGCGGACACATCGGCGAAAAAATCGCCGCCACACTCACGAGCACCGGCACGCCTGCTGTGATGCTCGACGCACTCAACGCACTCCACGGCGACCTCGGTATCGTGCGCGACGGCGACGTCATCCTCGCCCTCAGCAACAGCGGCGAGACGGACGAACTCGTGAACGTCTTTCCCGCACTTGCGCGGCTGGACGTGCAAATCATCGCCATCACTGGAAAGCCCGGCTCCTTCCTCGCAAAGAACGCCCATCTTCACCTCGATGCCTCAGTCGAACGCGAAGCCTGCCCGCACGAACTTGCGCCCACCGCGAGCACTACTGCCATGCTCGTCCTCGGCGATGCACTCGCGATGGCGCTTCTCGAAGCGCGCGGCTTCACTCGCGAGGACTTCGCAAAATTCCATCCCGGCGGAAAACTCGGGCGCACCCTGCTCCTCACCGTCGGCCAGATCATGCGCGATCCCGATCATATGGCGCGCATCGCGCCTGATGCGATCATCCGCGACGTGCTCCTCGAAATGGCCCGACGCCGCGCAGGCAGCGCCGTCGCCGTGAATACGAACGGGACGCTCGCCGGCATCTTCACGCAGGGAGACTTTGCACGACACCTCGCCACGCACCCAAACATCCTCGACCTCGCAGTCACACCATTCCTTACAGTAAAACCGATCACCGTCCGTCATTCCGCGCTCGCCTTCGAGGTGCTCCATATTTTGGAAAAGCACCGTATTGACGACCTCATCGTCGTGGACGCCGACAACCATCCCGTCGGCCTCGTGGATTCGCAAGACCTCGCGCGCTTTCGCCTTGTGTAAGGCGAGCCGAGAAACCGCTGTTCCAAATACCGGACTCAAATTCTTTTCACATGAATCCTCTGCTCGACGAACCCGTTTCCGATCCGCTCCCGCTCTATCGCTACCGCGACGGCATTTCCGCCGTGGATCTGCTGGCCGTCGCCATCGCGCACCTCGATCTTTTCACATGGCTCGCCGACAACCCGAGCACATTCGGCGCAATCTGCGCCCGCTACGAAATACACAAGCGTCCAGCCGACGTGATGCTCACCCTCCTCACCGCTCAGGGTCTCGTCACGCAGGGCGGCGGATGCTTTCATCTCACGCTGCGCGCACGCGAACATCTCACCGCCGGCTCGCGCTGGAATCTCGCGCCTTACTACGCCTCGATGAAAGACCGTCAGCCGACGCTCGACATGCTGAAGGTGCTCAAGACCGGAAAGCCCGCGAACTTCGGCAGCTTCGACCCGCAGGCGTGGGCCCAGGCGATGGAACGCCCCGACTTCGCCGCGCATTTCACCGCCGCGATGGATTGCCGTGGCATCCTGCTCGGCTCCGCGATGGCGAAAACGCTCGACCTTTCGCAAAGTAAAAAGCTGCTCGATATCGCAGGCGGCAGCGGCATCTACGCTTGCGCACTCAGTGCAAAGAACCTGCACCTCCGCGCCACCGTGTTGGAGCGTCCGCCCGTGGATCGCATCGCGCGAGAGTGTATCGCGAAACAAGGCTGCTCCGAGCGCGTGGACGTCCTCGCTGGCGATATGTTCGCCGACCCTTTGCCCGCCGGCTTCGACGTGCATCTCATGTCCAACGTCCTGCACGATTGGGACGAACCCGACGTCAGCAAGTTGCTCCAAAAATCCCACGCCGCACTCCCCGACGAAGGCCTGCTCGTCATCCACGACGCCTACATCAACGCCGAAAAAACCGGCCCTCTGCACATCGCCGAATACTCAGCGCTCCTCATGAACATCACCGAGGGAAAATGCTACTCGCTCCGTGAAATGCAGAAATTCCTCTCCAACGCAGGCTTCGACTGGCTCGGCCATCATCCCACCGCAGTAGGCCGCAGCTACATCGTCGCGCGGAAAGCGTAGGTCAGCCGGGTAAGGACGAACTGATCTTTTCATAAAAGAATAGACGCATCCAAGGGCTCACCGCACTCCAGTAACTCGATTTTGAGTAGCTATGAAATCCTTGGACACACCCTGCGCAAACTTCGCGACGCGCCGCCAAATACTGACATCAGGATTCCCGATATCGGCAAGAAACCGCCGGAGTGAGAGAGTAGCATAAAAATATAGCCCGCCCGGATTGCACGCGTGGGAGCAATCGCTAATCTCCCCGCGATGCCGGCATTCAAACTCTCTTCCAAATACAGCCCGCGCGGCGACCAGGAGCAGGCGATTGCGAAGTTGCTAAAATCCCTCGGGGCGGGCAACCGGCATCAGACTTTGCTCGGTGTCACGGGCAGCGGTAAAACTTTCACCGCCGCCAATGTCATCCGTGAACTCGACAGACCCACGCTTGTCATCTCGCACAACAAGACGCTCGCGGCGCAGCTTTACTCCGAGTTCCGTTCCTTTTTTCCCGACAACGCCGTCGAGTATTTCGTCAGCTATTTCGACTACTATCAGCCCGAGGCCTACATCCCGCGCAGCGATACCTACATTGAGAAAGATTCGTCCATCAACGACGAGATCGAACGTCTGCGATTGAGCACCGCAGGCTCGCTGCTTTCGCGGCGCGACGTTCTCGTGGTGGCGAGCGTCTCGTGTATCTACGGCCTCGCTTCACCGGAAGACTTTCTCGCCATGCTGCTCACGCTCAAACGCGGACAGACCATCGGGCGCGACGTCGTGCTGACGAAACTCGTGGACATGCTCTACGAGCGAAACGACATGGATTTTTCGCGCGGGCGATTCCGTGCGCGTGGCGACGTCGTGGAAGTGCATCCCGCGAGCGAGGACGAGACCGCCGTGCGCATCGAGTTCTTCGGCGACGAAATCGAACGCATCACGCGCTTCGATCCGCTCACCGGACACGCGCACGAAGAACTCACGCACCTCACCATCTTCCCCGCGAAGCAATACGTGACGCCGCACGACCGGCTCCGCGCTGCGCAAAACGGCATCCGCGAGGAAATGGAGGAGCGCGTCATCTGGTTTGAAAAGCACGGCAAGCTCCTCGAAGCGCAGCGCATCAAGCAACGCACCGAATACGACCTCGAGATGTTGCAAGAGATGGGATTTTGCACCGGCATCGAGAACTACTCGCGCCATCTCAGCGGACGCCCCGCTGGCTCGCGGCCCTACACGCTGCTCGATTTCTTTCCGAAAGACTTCCTGCTCGTCATTGACGAATCCCATGCGACCGTCCCGCAAGTCGGCGGGATGTATGAAGGCGACCGATCTCGCAAACAGACGCTCGTGGACTACGGATTCCGCCTTCCGAGCGCGATGGACAACCGCCCGTTGAAATTCCCCGAGTTCATGGAAATCGCCGGGCAGACCATCTACGTCAGCGCCACGCCCAGCGAATTTGAAATTCGCAACTCCGTCGTCGGCAACACCGGCTACGTCGCCACCTCGCGCACGCAGGCCGGCACCGCCGCGAACGATCCCGCCTTCGCCGAGAAAGTGATGACCATCGTGCGCGCGAGTGGCAGCGCGATGCCGATTGAGAGCTTCGACGCACACACGCCGGGCAAGCCGCTCATCGTCGAGCAAATCATCCGCCCCACCGGTCTGCTCGATCCGAAAATCACGATGCGCCCGCTCAAGACACAGATTGATGAAACGCTCGAACTTTGCCGCCAGCGCGTCGAGCGCGGCGAACGCGTGCTCATCACCACGCTCACGAAGCGCACCGCCGAGGACCTCAGCGATTACCTGCGCGACGTCGGCCTGCGCGTGCGCTATTTGCACAGCGACATTGATACGATTGAGCGCGTGGAAATTCTCCGCGCCCTGCGTGCAGGCGAGTTCGACATCCTCGTCGGCATCAATCTCCTCCGCGAAGGACTCGACCTCCCCGAAGTCTCCCTCGTCTGCATCCTCGACGCCGACAAAGAGGGCTACCTCCGCTCGCAGACCTCGCTCATCCAGACCGCAGGCCGCGCCGCGCGCCACGTGAACGGCGAAGTCTTTCTCTTTGCCGACGAAGTCACGCGCTCCATGCAGGCGTTGCTCGACATCACCGAATACCGCCGCGCCCGCCAGCTCGCCTACAACGAAAAACACGGCATCACGCCCAAGAGCGTCCAGCGTTCCGTGCAGGAAAGTCTGCACACCATCCTCCGCGCCCGCGACGTCGAGTCCAACGTCGTCAACGAAGCCGGCGGCGACTTCTCCCTCAGCGAAACTCTGCGCGAACTCGAAGCGGAAATGCTGAGCGCATCCAGCGCCCTCGAATACGAAAAGGCCGCCCTCCTCCGCGATCAAATCGCTGAGCTGAAAGCAGGCACCGGCCTCACGAAAATCGAGCCCCGCCGCAAACCCGTCAGCTACGGAAAGCCCAAGCGCGGCAGGCGGTAGAGCCTCGATTTGAAGTCGCTCTTGAATCTCACGGCGATCCGCATTCATTTCCGGAAATGGCTCGCTGCGAGCTTCTCCCGCCGCCATCTCTCAATCACTCCAAACCTCAAACCCATGCGCGCCTTCATACAGCAAACCAAAACCTTCGCAGCCCTGCTCTCCCTCGCTTCCGTCTCCGCTCATGCGTTGACGGTGCCCGTTTCGCAAGACGCCACCACCACCAGCATCAACACCATCACGCTTGGCACGGGCAAGGGAACCACGCTGTCGGTGAACGCAAAACAAAGCGCGCTCGTCCGTTTTAACGTCGGCGATCTCACCGTCGTCCCTGCCTCCATCACGCCTTCCAATATCAAGAGTGCCACGCTCCGTCTTTACGTCTCCAGCATCAAGCCCGGCGACCTCACAGTCCACGCCATCACCAGCGACTGGACGGAAAAACCATCCACGTTGCCCGCAGCGATCCCGACCATCTCCCCCACCGTTCTCGCCACGATTCCGAGCGTCAGCGTCTTGGGAAAACACTTCATCACCGTGGATGTGACGGCGCAGGTGAAAGCATGGCTCACCACCCCCGCGACCGATTTCGGACTGGCCATCCAGACAGCCACCGCCACGGCAAAAGTATTCCTCGGCAGCAAGGAAGGCCCGGGCCTTGGCGAGTCAGCCACGCTCGATATCGAGGCCAATCTCGCAGAAAACGCCTCCGGCAACGTCTCGGTGAGCGGCAATTTGTCCGTGTCGAATAACTTCCTAGTCGAGGCACGTCCGAACAACACTGGCGCCTTTAACAACTTCATCGGGAATTTAGCAGGAGCTGCAAACACCAGTGGTTCATTCAATACATTCGTCGGCACCAATTCCGGCAAGGTAAACACGACCGGCGATTCCAACGCCTTCTTCGGCACCAACGCAGGCTCAACCAACACCACTGGCACACTGAATGTCTTCATTGGCCAGGGCGCAGGCGCTTTCAATAACTCCGGCAGCAACAACACCTTCGTCGGACAGGCTGCGGGCTTCAATAGTTTCAGCGCCACCGACAACAGCTTCTTTGGCTGGAAAGCTGGCTTCAGCACCTCCACCGGCAACAACAATGCATTCTTCGGCAGCCAGGCCGGCTTGCTGAACACCGCAGCAAACAACTCGTATTTCGGCTCCGGCGCAGGTGCGACCAATGTAACCGGCACCCAGCAGTGCTTCTTCGGCATCAACGCCGGGAACCTCACCACCGGCAACTTCAACTCCTTCTTCGGCGCGGGCGCGGGACAAAACACGGTGTCGGGCACGAGCAATACGTTCCTCGGTAACGTCTCCGGCCTCAGCAACACCAACGGGAGCCACAACACCTTTCTCGGCGGCAACACCGGCGGCAGCATGACCGCCGAGAGCAACAACCTCCTCGTCGGCAGCTCCGCCGATGGCGCAGCCGGCATCACCAACTCCACCGCCATCGGCCCCAACGCCAAAGTCACCGCCAGCAACAGCCTCGTCCTCGGCTCCATCAGCGGCATCAACGGCGCCGCCTCCAGCACCAACGTCGGCATCGGCGTCACCGCACCCGCCTCCACCCTTTCCGTCAACGGCTCCGTCTCCGTCGCCATCCGCTCCACCAACGCAGCCATCAGCATCCTCGGCGCATCCGATTGCGTCTTCGTCTTCACCGGCAGCGTCCCATCCAGCGGGGCCAACCTCCCCAACGCCGTCGGCATCCCCGGCCGCGTCTATTACATCAAAAATCGCGGCTCCGTAACCTTCTTACTCTTCACCATCCTCAACCAAACCATTGACGGAACCAACAACACCAACAGCGCACTCAACATTCCCGCAGGCACCGTCGTCCAACTTGTCAGCGACGGCGCAAACTGGATTCGCCTAAACTGAAGTCCCCCATAACCATCACCTACTGAAATCCTCCAACTACTTCGCGAGGGTGCGCAGTTCGGGCTGGGTGGTGGCGCTTTCGATGGACTTGATGGCGTCTTCGACGGCGTTGACGCGGCGGTTGTTGAGTTCGCCTTTGGGGTATTCGCCACGGGCGCATTGTTCGTTGAGGGCGGTGATGATTTCCCGGAGCTGCGGGATGGCGTCGCGGGCGGCGCTGCCGTAGGCGACGATGCCTTTCATGATTTCGCCGGTGCGGCTTTCGCTGCCGTGGCCGCCCTGCGTTTTGGCGAAGATGATGCCGGCCTCGATGCCTTCTTTGAAATGAAACTTCGACAGCGCGCGGAAGCCTGCCATGCGGATTTCGTTACCGAACATGGTGTCTGCGGGGCAGCGCACTTTCACGGCGGCGAGGATTTCGGGGCCGAGGGCGGTGACGTCTTCGAGCTTGAGCTGGTCGGCGATGGTGTGGTTGAGGGTGGCGCGGGCCATGCCGTCGGCGTTTTGCGCGATGGCTTTGATGGCGGGGTAGAGCAACTTGGTGTCAATGCCGTCAATGGAGCCGCGCAACATCCCGCCAAAGAGCGCGGCGGCGAGCTGGCCGTGTGTGAGCTGCACGGGGTCTTCCCACGTGACGGGCAGCGATGGCTCGGCGGTGGTGACGAGCGCGCGGAGCATTTCGTTGACGACGGGCTTGGCTCTGTCGCCCATGTTTTTCAACGCCTCCGCTGCTTTCACGCGCAACCAGCGGTCTTGATGCGTGAGCAATCGCACGAGCACGGGCAGCGCCTCGGGGTCGTTGATGTGGCCGAGTGTTTCGCAAGCGCCCTGGCGTTTGTGGGCGTCCTTGCCCTCGGCCATCGCGATCAAAGCGGGCACCATCGTCTTTGCCTCGGGACGCGAGGCGAGTTCCTCGGCGGCGAGACTGCGCACGACGGGCGACCAATCGCCAAGCAACTCGACCAGCTCGGCGGGCGTTTTCTTTTCACGCACATCGTAAAAGCCGCCGGACGCGACCGCTTCGGCGACGTCCTTTTTGGTGAGCGAGTTGTTGGGGTTCGCGTCCTTGCCGGTGATCCACAGTTTTTTGAGTGGCAGCGAATACGTGAGCACGTAGCACGCGGCGGGCGTAAGGCCGCTGTAGCTGCTCTTGCCGTAGTAGGTGTTGTCGTCGGTGCGACCGGGGCCGTATTGCTCGCCACCGTCGTAGGTGAACGAGCCGTCGCTGCGCCGCACGAGATCCAAATGCCACGCGGATTCGCGGAAGAACGCCGCCGCCGCAGCGGGGCCGCCGGCATTTGCGCCCATCGCGCCCCACAGATAGCTGAAGCCCTGCCCCGTGTGACCGTATTCGCGATTGTGGAAGGAAGCCGTCACCATCTTCGCGTAAAATTTCGTCTCCACGGGACGGTTCGTGGCAATGGCAAACATCACAGCGGCCATGGCGTTCTTGCCGTTGTTGTCGTGACTCGCCCACGGCATGTGCTCGCCGTAGGGAATCGCGCCTTTGTCCACAAAGTAGGCGAAGAATTTCTGCGCGCGATCAATCGCCGGATCAATCTCCGGGTCCTGAATGCCGCAGCGTTTTCCGTGGACGATGGCCATGTTGCCGATGAGCCCCGCTGCATTCACCGGGCCGTAGGGCGGGATGGAGCCGTGGAGTTTTCCATCCGGCGTGAGCTGCGAAATACCGTGACCAAACGTGCCATACATACTCTGCCCCTTCGCGAGGAAAGTGGTGTATTGCTTGATGGCCGGGAGCACCGCCGTGTCGCGCGTGATTTGGTAATACTCGCAGAGGAACACATTCTTGTAGCCCCAGTCCCACACAGTCATGCCGTCCTTGAGTTCGATCTTCATCGCGCCCTCGGCGATCTTCATCGCGAGTTCCTTCGCCTTCGGCAGATAGTCGGGATTTCCCGTCGCCAGCAACGCGAGGCCGTTCACCGCGCCGTTCCAGCTAGCATCGAGCTTTTCCTTTTCCAGCGCCTTGCACGCATCGGCAAAAATCAACTTCGACTTCGGGCAATCATACGGAGCCGTCGCGCTGTAAGCGCCCATCACGCGCAGCTTGAGTTGCACCTCCTCCGTCTT
>CAIYUV010000254.1 GCA_903929475.1 uncultured Spartobacteria bacterium | reverse complement strand
TACGGGGTCGGAGACTGTCTCCGGTCAGGGACTCCGCGCACAGTGGCGCGGCGAAACCGTCGCCCTCGGAAATCGCGAACTCATTCACGGCAGCGGCGAGCTTCCGCCACAACCAGCCGACGCCAGCGAAGTCTGGGTGGCTTCACTCACGCTGCTCGGGCGCGTGCTGTTGCGAGATCGTCTGCGTCCGCAGGCGCGGGGTTTGGTGGAAAAATTGCACGTGGGCGGCGTTCGCACTGTCATGCTCACCGGCGACAAAACCGGAACCGCTGCGAAGCTCGCCAACGAAGCAGGCGTCACCGAAGTCCTCAGTCAGCTACGTCCCGAGCAAAAAGTGGAGGCACTTCAGCGCCTCAAAGCCGACGGCGCAGCGGTCGCAATGATCGGCGATGGTGTGAACGACGCCCCCTGTCTCGCCGCCGCAGATGTCGGCGTGGCAATGGGCGCACGCGGCTCCGACGCCGCCATCGAGCAGGCCGAAGTCGTGCTGATGAACGACAAGCTGGAAAATTTCCTCCTCGCCCGCGACCTCAGCCTGCGCGCCCGCCGCATCATCCGGCAAAACCTCACGCTCTCGCTCGGCGTCATTCTTTTCATGTCCTTCACCGCTATCTTCGCCGCGTCGCTGCCCCTCGCCATCGGCGTCTTCGCGCACGAAGGCAGCACGGTGATCGTCGTTCTCAACAGCCTCCGCCTGCTCTTTGGAAAAGAGGCTTAGCGCCCGTTATTTCTTCGAGAAGAAATCCACAACGAGCGGTTTTTCGAGCACCGGCTTGAGGATTTCCACGAACGCCACGTGCGCTGGGTGATGCAGGTAGGTATCGCGATCCTTTTCGTTTTTGAACGTGAGCACCCAGCAGTGAGTGAAACCATCAGCGAGACCCTCGGGTGAAACATTCGTGCCCGCATCCAGCGTCTGCACGACTTCGATTTTGGTCTTCAGCGCCGCAAACTCCTTCTCGATATTTTGAATCTGCTCCGGCGTCGCGCCCGCCTTGAATTTAAAATGCACGACATGGAAAAGAGGAGCGTCAGCAGCGAGTGTGGTCATGGTAAAGAGAGCGAGTGCGGCGAGGATGGAGTGGAGTTTCATAGCGGTGAAAGCATGGATGATTTGCTGAATAATGAAGTTTGGTCGCGGCAATTACTGTTGCCCGGTTCTTGCCTCTTCGCTTTCCACAAACGCGTAGCACATCATGTGAAGCAGGTGCATCTGCACGTCCTCGACGCGGCCATAGTGCGTGTCGCCCACGACGATCACCTGCGTGGCCAGTTCAGCCATGCGCCCGCGTTTTGCGCCGACGAGTGCGATGCTGCGCATCCCGTGAGCGTTTGCCCATTCGAGTGTTTTCACGAGGTTCGGCGAATTCCCGCTCACGCTCGACATGATGAGCACATCGCCGGGGCGTGCGTAATTTTCGAGCTGCCGCCAATAAATATCCTCGTATGCGTAGTCATTCCCGATGGCCGTCATCCACTGGATGTTGTCGTTCAGCGTCATCACACGGAACTTCTTTCCCATCGCCTCGCTCGAATTTTTCCCGAGGTCGGTCACGAAATGCGAACAGTTCGCCGCGTTACCGCCATTGCCGCATGCGAAAATCTGCGCATCGCGGGTGTGTGCATCGCGGAGTGTGTCCACCAGTGCGGCGACGGCGGCGGGTTTGATGCTATCCACTGCGCGCTTTTGAGCGGCGAGGTAATCGGCGATCCATTTTTGCATGGCCCTAATTGCGCGGAGAAACGGCGACCTGTCCAGTTCTCAGTGCGACATCCTCGTGTGAGCGAGCGCAAGTGCGCCGACAGGAACAGCGTCCTCTTTCAACTCCGACAACGCTACACGAGGGCCGGGTTGAAAGGCGGTCATCACCCATTGCGGAAGGGCACGGGCGAGGCGTTCGCGTAGTGGCTCGCCAATGAGCGCAAGCCCGCCGCCAAAGACGATGATTTCCGGGTGCAGTAGCTGCACGACATGCCCGAGTGCGAATGCAAGATACTCCATTGTGGTGGTGAGCATTTCCTCGGCGAGCCAGCATCCCTCCGCCAGAGCCGGAACGAGTAAACGTGCATCGCCGCCGTCCGCTGTTTCGCGAGCAAGTCGGGCGAGCACAGTCTCAGGATGGTAGTCAACCATTTCACGAATGTGCCGGTCTATCATCCGGCCCGAGCACATGTCTTCGACGGTTGTGCTTTCGCGGTCGAGCCGCACGTGACCAATCTCCATCTCGCCGGGTGCCGCACTGTGATAAAGTCGGCCATCCACCACCAGTCCGCCGCCGACTCCTGTGCCGATCTGGACGTAGAATACCGTCGAGTATCCTCGTCCTGCACCGTGCAGTGCTTCGGCCAGCGCCGCCGCATTCGCATCATTCTCGACAAAAACTGGAACACGCGAGTGTTCGTGCAGCCAATCTGCGAGCGGAAAATCATCCCATCCGGCGATATGATGCGAGCACTGGACGCGCCCCGTTTTCCAATCCACCGGCCCGCCATAGCCCACACCTATGGCCGCAGGTTTCCATTTCTCAAAAAGCGTGGGCAACACTTCCAATATCTGTGCGCGGATACCCTCGCCACCCGCTGCTGGAACCACAGAAAATCGGTGGCGCTCAAAAATCTCCCCGCTCCCGCTGCCTGCGTAAATCTGGAGTTTTGTGCCGCCTATTTCGATGGCGAGAAATGTCATGCACCCATTTGTCGCAGACGCAAAACGGATGCAAGCAAGCGTAAGCGATTTTTCCAGCATGGGCGAAAATTCAAATACGGCTGGCGAAGAATGACGGCGGTGCAGGTGTTTCGAGCGGGCAAGGAGACTATATGAGCTAACTGTTAGCTGATGATTCTATCAGCTTGCTCATTTGTGGAGCCAGATGTTCAGGACTAAACCGATGCGACCTCGCAATCCCATGAACATCATTACCAAACCCACGAACCCCGAAGTAACCACAGCGCCTAAAACTGCGTGCGACAAAAAACCCACGTTGCGGGACAAGATTATCCTTCGTAAATGGCTCTTTGTCGCGATTGGCGTTCACGTTGTCTTTGCACTCATCGCCACTATTTGGATCATATCGGGCGGGGAGACACCGAGGAAACAATTCACTGCCCCCGGTTCCACCACCGGCGCCAGCAAAGTGAAGGAACAGGGGGAACGCACAATTTCCATTCGCAAAAAAACGAGCGCCATGAGTGCAAAGGATCAGGCCGGGCGAGTTACGACGAACTTGCCTTCAGCAAAAATTGCCCTGCCGGAGGCGCTGAATATGAGCAGCGATTCGCACGAGGTATTTCGTAATTCACCAATGGGCGTGGGTAGTCCCGGTATCGGAGTTGGACCGACTGGCAAGCCTGATGGAGGCGTCCATGGGGACGGACCTAGCATCATGATCTTTACTCAGCGCATTCACGCAAAGAGCATCGTGCTGCTCGTAGATGTGAGGTGGACCCCGTTCTTCGGCCAGAGATGATAGAAATTAAGCTATGGCGGAAAAGCGTGTGAGTGAGTGATGACGGGATGCTTTATTGTGGTCAAG
>CAIYUV010000253.1 GCA_903929475.1 uncultured Spartobacteria bacterium | reverse complement strand
CGGAGGCCGAACCACACCGCGAGCGACCCGAAGATATCGAGCAGCGATTCCACGCCGTCGGCGATGAGCGCGTAGGAGCGACCGAGGAGTCCGGCGAGGATTTTCACGATGCCGAGAAACGCGTTCACCATCACGCCCGCGAGCGCGAGCCGCGCGCCGGAGAGATAGCTGCGTGCGCTTGCGGTTGTGGGCTTGGCAGGTTCGGACATCGCGGGCAGGGTATCGGGCCGATGAAAAAAGTCAGCGCGATTATCATTCACGAGCACGGAGCGGCGGAAAAAGTCGCGCGCAACAAACGTGTGGAGCTTGCGCCGCCGGGGCCGGGCGAAGTGCGCGTGCTCATGTTGCTCGCTCCGATTCATCCTGCGGACATCAATGTGCTCGAAGGCAAATATCCCGTGCGGCCTGCGCTGCCGGGCGTGCCGGGAGTCGAGGGCGTGGGTGTGATTGAAAAGACGGGCCAGCGCGTATTGTTGCCGTATCGCTTTGGTTCATGGCGCGAGGCGGGCAATGCGAAGGAGGCGGATTTGATCGCGGTGCCGGATGGGATTTCCGACGAGCAGGCGGCGATGCTGCGGATCAATCCGGCGACGGCGTTCTTAATGTTGCGCAACTTTGTGAAGCTGGAGCCCGGCGAATGGGTGGTGCAAAATCTCGCCAGCTCGGCAGTGGGTCGCTGTGTGATTCGAATCGCGCGGCATTTCGGCTGGCGGACAGTGAATGTGGTGCGTCGCGCGGAAATCGCGGAGGAATTGAAAGCGGAGGGCGCGGATGCAGTGATAGTGGAAGGCGGGGACATCGCCGCTGCGACGAATGGCGCGCCGATTCGCCTCGCGCTGAATGCGGTTGGTGGCGACAGCGCGGTGCGGCTTGGGAGCGTGCTCGCGCCGGGCGGCACCATCGTGACCTATGGTGCGATGGCCCGGCAACCGCTGCGCATTCCGAATGGGCTGCTCATTTTTCAGGACACAGCGTGGCGCGGCTTTTGGGTCACGCGCTGGTATGAGCGTGCGACCGCGGCGGAGCGTGCGGCGGTTTTTGCAGAATTATTCGAGTTGGTGAAAAATGGCGTCGTTTCCACGCCCGTCGAGGCCGTGTATCCGCTCGAGGAAATCTCGACGGCGCTGGAGCACGCGCAACGCAGCGGACGTGGCGGCAAGGTGTTGCTGCGTGGAGCGTAAACGCGATTTGCGACGTTGACGCCTCAACGGCGATGTGGCCCCATCGCGCCGAATGACCGCCGATGAAAATGTAACCGCACCTCCGCCAGCACCGGGGCTTTGGACGAAATCTCTCGCAGGCGATGCGCATGCGCTGAGTGAACTCGCCAATCGCCTGTGGTATCCCGCCTACGTGTGGCTGCGTGTGGCGGGCTGTCCGCCGGAGGATGTGCCGTTGCACACAATCGCTTTTTTCAGCCGCATCCAATGCGACACACCGCCGACGAAAGATGATCCAAGTGCGCTGCGATTGCGCGAATTTCTGCTGGCGCGACTGAAGGATTTTGCAGCGTTGGGCTTTCCTGCCAGTGCCGGGATGGCACCGCTTCAGATGGATGCGGCGTCGGCGGAACGGCGCTTTGCGAGTGAGCCGACTCGCTCGGAAGATGAACTTTTTGGCCGCTGCTGGTCGCTGCTGATGCTGGAACTCACGCTCGATTCGCTGCGCCGCGAATATGCCACGCGCGGCAAGCCGGGGATGTTCGATGCGCTGAAGCCATTCCTCGCTTTCAACAAAAACGAAGAGAACGGCTACGCGGAAGCAGCGAGCGAAGTCGGCCTCTCGGCGAGCGCGTTTCACGTCTCGGTGTATCACTTTCGCAAGCGCTACCGCGAGGTGCTGCGCTTGCTGATCGCGGACACGGTGCTGAATGCGGAAGACGTGGATAGCGAATTGACTGCGCTGCTCGTGAGCGCAAGCTGAACCCATTATGCCCTCGGAAAATCCAAACAACGCGAACGGCCTCGGTGGACTCAGTCCCGACGAACTTTTTGCGCGCGGGATGCAGTCGGTGAAAATGACCGGCGCTGGCGGACTCACGACTTGGGAGCCGCCGTCCGTGGCGGAGGCAGCGGTGCTTTTTCCCGCCTACGAAGTGCTCGAAATCATCGGGCGCGGCGGCATGGGCGCGGTGTATCGGGCGCGGCAACTCGCGCTGGATCGCATTGTCGCCATTAAGCTGTTGCCGCTCGAAGTGAGCGTGGATCGCGATTTCGCAGAGCGGTTCAAACGCGAGGCGCGCACGATGGCGAAGATGAATCATCCGAACATCGTCTCGGTTTTCGATTTCGGCACGACGAAGGAAGGGCACCTGTTTTTCGTGATGGAATTTGTGGAGGGCGCGACGCTGCACCACATCATCAAGACCACCGGGCTGAAGCCGCCGCAGGCGCTGGAGATCATCATGGGCACTTGCGAGGCGCTGCATTACGCGCACGCGGAAGGTGTCGTGCACCGCGACATCAAGCCGGCCAACATCCTCGTGGACACGCGCGGTCGTGTGAAAGTGACCGACTTCGGACTCGCGCGACATAATTCGCCTAGTGCCGAGCAACTCGCCGGCTACACGATGACCGGCACCATCCTCGGCACGCCCGACTACATGGCACCCGAGCAAAAACGCGGGATGCACGTGGATCACCGCGCCGACATCTACAGCCTCGGCGTGATGCTTTACGAAATGCTCTGCGGGCAGGTGCCGCAGGGTGTGTTTGATTTACCATCGCAACGCATCGCGGTGGATGAGCGCGTGGATCAAGTCGTCATCCGCGCCATGCAGCAGGAGCCCGACAGGCGCTACCAAAACACCGACGAGATGCGCCACGAAGTGCAGACCATCCGCGGCACTGTGAACCCGAACGCCCGTGCGCCGCAGCCGCGCGGAGTGTCCACTTCCGCCGCGCGGAAAAATCCCGCTCTCATCGGCGGCGGCATCGTCGCGGCAGTCGCGATTATCGTGGGTATTTGGCAGCCGTGGAAAAAAGAAACGCAGCCGGAAAAGCCAGCAGTTTCAGTCGAAAGCCCCAGGCGGCCCGTCGTTGCCGCGGCACCATCAGTGCCCGAGACAAAGCCGGAGCCACCGAAGACGCCGCCGGAAAAACCAACTCCGCCAGTCCTCGCAGTCACGCCGCCTGAGCCACCGAAAATCGAACCACCAAATCAGGAGCCCGTCGTTGCCCGCCCGGTCGTAAATACCGAATTGGCCAACGCCGTCGCGCAATTAAACGGCAACACCCCGCCAAATCCCGTCGGCCCGGCAGTTACCGTCCCAGCCGAGCCAGTCGAGCCGCCTTCGCCCGCCGAGCAGTGGCGCAAACTTGTCCAGCAAGGCGATGCCATGCTCAAGCGTCGCGACTACGATGAGGCCGCAACTGCCTACACCAGCGCCATAGACCTCGCTCAAAGCTCGGAACTCCCCGGCTCACTGATCGAAGCCGCGCGCATCTGTCAGAAACTTGGGCAAATGGAGTTCAATCGAGGTTCGCATGGTGAAGCCCGCGCCAGTTTTGAAGATGGGAAAAAATACATCCAACGCGCCAAGGGCACCGGCAAGACCAGCCCCGAAGCAGCTCAAATCCTCAGCGAAATCGAAACCAGTCTTCGTAAACTCCCGCGCGAGGAGTAGGCCGAAATTTCTCCAACTCGCCGCTTACTTCCGCGTGGCGAGGTATTCGATGATGTTGCGGAGTTCGGCGCGGGTGAGGTTGTCGCGCTCGTTTTCCGGCATGGGTGAGGGGGCGCTGGTGCGAGTTTTGATTTTGTTGGTGGCGACGGTGACGTTTTGCGGCTTGCCGGCGGCGTCCACGGTTTCGACCTGCAGATTGCCGCCTTCTTCGCTGAGCAGGCGGCCTGCGATGGTCATGCCGTCGGTGAGTTCGAGAACGACGATTTGGAATCCCTGCGCGATTTTTTTGTTCGGGAAAACGATGCTTTCGAGGATGTAGTTGCGGTCTTTCTGCGCGCCAATTTTGGAAAGGTCGGGGCCGACGAGACTGTCGCCGCCCTCGCATTTGTGGCACTTGAAGCACTGAGCTGTGGGGTGTTCGCGGAATGTTTTTTTCCCACGCTCGGCGTCGCCGCCCATGAGGGCGATTTTATATTCGGCGAGTTCGTCGTTTTTCGGGAGTGAGCTTTTCCATTGCTGGATCTTTTCCGCGAGGCCGCCGCGTTTTTTTGCAGCTTCAAAAACTTCGAGCTGCACTTCGGGAGCGAGTTTTCCGGCGATGAGTTGATCCATCAGGCCGCCGAGAATGTTTTCAGCATCTGCGGTTTTACTTTCGGCGAGTGCGAGGATGGCGCCTTGTTTTTCGACGGTCGTTGTTGCGGAGGAGGCGAGAGCCTCGGAAATGGCTTTGAGGGCTACGGCGGAGTCGGTGGCGACGAGTGCTTTGAGGCCGGCGGATCGGAGCTTTGGGTCTTTGTCAGTGATTGCTTCGCCCGCTGCGGCACCGAGGCGCGGGTGCTTCATCGCGGTGAGTGCGCGGAGGGCTTCGATTCGGGCGGGAGTGCTGGCGTTATCGTTGGCAACAAGTGTGTAAAGCGCGTCGCCGCTGCCGGGGATTTGGAGTTTGGAGACGGCGGCTGCCGTGGCTTCCTGCACGGGGCCGGGGCCGTTGAAGAGCGCGGGGAGCACGGGCGCGAGTGCGGTTGCGGCGGCTTCGGCGGTGCGGGCGGGGAGGGGACGCCACAAATTGAGGAGGCGGTCTTTGGGATTTGGGTTGGCCCAACTTGTGAGAAGGTTGAGCGCTTCAGCGCGTGCGAATTCATTCGCGTCGGGCTGTGCGGCGTATTGCGCGAGGGCCTTGGCGCTTTCGGGCTGGCCGTGGCGATAGAGTGCGTTCGTGGCGCGGAGGAGGATGTTGCGATCCTTGATGTTTTTATTTGCGAGCACGGCACCGAGTGCGGGCATGGCCTCGGGGATTGGCATATCGTAAATCGCGCGGGCGGCTTCGAGGATGATACTTTGATCCGCGTCGCGGAGAAATTCAGCCACCAGCGGGCTGCGAAGCCGACGCAGCGCGACGACCGCACCTGCGCGGACGGAGACGTTGGCGTCAGTCACCTTTTCGGCGAGGCCCTTCGCATCTGCGCAACCGGCGAGTCCCATCACACCGCCGTGGCGGAGGATTGGGTCTTTGTCGGCGTTTTCCGCGAGCATGGCGAAGAGCGGCTCGACTGCGGGTTTGTGCGCAGCTTTGCCGAGCGCGAGTGCGGCGTAAAAACGGGCGCGTGCGCTGCTGTCCTTGAGCATCGCGATGAGCTTGTCGTTTGCGCCGGTGAAGTGGTTGTCGCCGAGGACGCGCGCGGACTGGGCGCGGACTTCGCCGTCGTTGTCCGTGAGTAATGCTGCGACTGCGGTGAGTGCGGCTGGCTGTTTTGCGCCAAGCTGGCCGAGACCCCAGACGCCGTGGATGCGGGCGAGTGTATTCGCGCCTTTTTGCGCGGCGCTGGTGAGCACGGCGGTTGCGCCCTTCGTGGCGAGTTGGAATTGCGCGCCCTGGCGGATGCGCTGGTCTTCGTGGGCGAGGAGTTTTTCCAGCTCCGCGTCGGGACGTGTGGCGAAACCGTCGGCGAGAAGCTTTTTCACCTCGGCTTGCTTGGCGACATCGGCGTCAGGCGATGTGAATTTAAAGATGCGGCCCTTGTTCACGCCGGTCCAGCTCTCGACCCAGTCGAGCACGTAAAGCCCGCCATCCGTGCCGAACTCGACATCGGTGCAGAGGATTCCACGCACAAAATCGCGTCTTTCCTTTAATTTGAACCACGCGCCCACAGGCTCGATTGCTATTTCATGCACGGAGCTGGCGCTCGCACCGCCACGGAAGTCGCAGAGGTAAAATCGTCCCGCGTATTTCGCGGAGAGGCCGGTGCCGGGATTGTAGGTGAGGCCGCTCGGGCCGTTGGAGAGGTTGGCGATGGGCGGGATGATATATCTCGCCTTCTGCCCTTCTTTTTCATCCCAAAGCAGTTCGCGATTCCACGGGCCGCGGTCGCCGAGGTATTGGAAAGCCATGCGCCAGCCGCTGTCTCCGCCCTCGACGAGCTGGACGAAGCGCGCCTTGTCGCCGCTGTCCGAGTTGTTGTCGCCGGTGAAAAGATTGCCGTATTCATCGAAGGCGAGTTCCTGCGGGTTGCGAACGCCGGTCATGAAGACCTCGAAGTCCGTGCCGTCGGTGTTGCAGCGCATGATGGAGCCGGTGTCGGTCACCTCCCACTGTTTGCCTTCCTTGCTCTTCACGTTGATCGAGCGGTCGCCGATGGAGAAATAGAGTTTTCCATCGGGCCCGAAGCGCAGTCCGTGCATGTCGTGGCCGCGCAGGGCGAACTTCACACCAAATCCGGTCAGCAGTTTGTCCTTCGTGTCCGCCTTGAGATCGCCGTTGCTGTCCGCGAAGTGCCAGAGGCTAGGGATGCACGTCCACCACACTTCGTTGCCGCGTGCGATGATGCCCGCCGCCGTTCCGTCGAGTGCTTCGCGGAAGCCATCGGCGAAGACCGTGGATTTGTCCGCGCGCCCGGTGCCCTTCGTATCTTCGAGGACGACGATGCGTTCCTCCTGGGTCTCGAACGATGCTTTGAATCGCTCCGGATCGGGGTAAAATTTGTGCATCATCGCGAGACGCTCCTCGATGGTGTGGGAGGCGATGTCGTCATCGAGCCAGTTCATGTGGCCGCGATTGTCCACCACGCCCCCGACGAGAATTCTGCCTGCCTCGCGGCGTCCTTCCTGACGGTAGCTCTCGCTCACATACCAGCGTCCCTTTTCGTCCGGCGAAAAAGCGACGCCGTTGGCCAGCTGTGGTTCATTGGCCCAAAGCTCGACCTTCATGCCGGCATCGTAGTGAAACGTCCGGATGGCGTTGTTTCCGTCCTTTGCCCCAGCTACCACT
>CAIYUV010000252.1 GCA_903929475.1 uncultured Spartobacteria bacterium | reverse complement strand
TGGTTGCCTCACTAGGACTCGAACCTAGACAAGCAGATTCAGAATCTGCTGTGCTACCATTACACCATGAGGCAGTGCGATTTTTAAAACCCTGAATGAGATTCATTTACATCCGATGATGTAAGTGGTGAACCTTTCATCCCTTGCCGTTGTGCTAGGATTTGTGCTAGAGTATTGCCATGAAACGCAAAGCAACGACTCCAAGCCAAGACGCAACGGTCGGAAAGACCGCTGGCGGCTCTAGCACAAGTTCTGGCACGGACGAACATCGGCGGCACTTTATCGCGGCCACCGACTGGCGCAATCGTAAAGTTGCGGGCATTTACATCCGCGGCGAAAGGTTCTACGGGCAGCTTTGGGTTGACGGTGGTGAAGGACGCAAGACAGCTCGACGGTTCTCCCTGTGCGATGAGGAAGGCGAGCCTTGCGTCACGCTCACCGCGGCCAAGGAGGCGTTCGACCGGCTCAAGGGCGACCGTCGCGAGAACAAGCTGCCGAGCGCAGGGCGCAAGCCCAGCTTCGATTTGTTCGCGGCCGAATACCTAGCGATGCAATCAACCCGGGCGAAAAAAGCCCGCACTCAGGCGAACGAGGCGCAATCTATCTGGCGATGGAAAGCGCACATTGCCGGCGTGCGGGTTGACGAAATCACGACGCCGATGATCAAGCGTTTTGCCGAGGCGCGGCTGCGCGGCTGCAAGTTTGGCGGCAAGGCGTTTGATCCCGCTCATCCGCGCACCGTTGCACTCGATTGTGTCGTTCTGCGGCAGGTTCTCAAGGCCGCCGCCGATGCGGGCCATTTGCGCGAGCTGCCGAGATTCCCGAAGATCGAGATCCCGCCTCCACCGCGCAGATCACTGATCACACCGGCAGAGTTCGACCGTTTGCTAGCGTGCTGTCTGGCGAAAAAAACGGATGGAAAACCAGTGACATTGAACGGAGAGCAACTCCGCGATTTCCTGCGCCTGCTGGCGTGCACGGGCGCGCGAGAGCAAGAGGGGCTTAGGCTGAAGTGGGCGCACGTCGATTTCAAGGCCAGCCGACTTTACATCGGCGCACCCGATGATTTTACGGCTGCTGCATTTTCCATTGGCAGGGGAGGGGGGGCGAAGAACCAGGAATCGCGGATTTTGGATTTCAACTCGCAGATCGAGGCCCTACTACGCGAGATTCATTCCAGACGCGCACCGGATTCAGTCTACCTGTTCCCGAGCCCCAAACGCGGCGAGCGAGATCGTCCTGCAAAGAATCTCCGCAAGAGTCTGGCAATGGTGAAGGCGGCGGCGGGATTGCGGGACTTTGGGTTCCATCACCTGCGAGTGTGGTTCATCAGCTACGCCGTGATGAGCGGCGTTGATTTCATGACCATTGCGAAGTGGGTGGGGCATAGCGATGGCGGAATTTTGATTGGGAAGACCTATGGCGACATTGCCGACGCTCATCGAAAAACAATGGCGGCAAAAGTCGTGCTCGGAACATCGCCCTCCGATGCCCGAGCCCAGGAGACCACAGGCGCGTCATGAAAAAGAACTCCCGCGCCGGCAAGGCCAAAGTCTCTGTCAGGAGAAGCGCCGCGAAATCCGCCGGCTTGAACGAGGAGGACATTTCCGCCGAAGTGAAGCCTTTCCTACCGAAGATATGCAGGACGATCGATGACACGATGTTTGACAAGCGGGGATTTCGAATCCTCCCCGCACTCGCACCAGACGAATGGCAGTTTTTTAAGATCACGGATAAGACTGAATGGCCGGGATGCATTAGATACGAACTCAACCGGGAATGTCAGGAACATTACGAGTTCCGGAAAAAGCTGATTGCGATTCTCCGCTCCTCGTCTCCGGACGGGCGGATAAGCCCCGAGATCTGGTCACGGACTTTCCGACGGCTGCAGAAGGAATACTTCAAGCCCAAGGATCGAACCGACCTCATGGCATTCTTTCCAATGCCGTATTTGAAAATTCCCGAGGCGATTCGGAAACGCGCTGCAGAGGTGCTGGCGGCGAACGAGCGGTCAGACTTTGTTCAGATACACCCGATGACCAGGGGTTCCGACTATGCCCTTCGTAGTGCTTATGACGAGAAGACGGATGGCGGACCTCGGCGGACATTTCATTGCCTTGAAATTGACTGGCGCTATGTCCCATACAAAAGCGCGATTGAAGCAGCAGTCGTCAAGAAGCTGCGACAAACGGCGCTACCCTCCCCAGCGTGGTGGAAGGAGCAGAATCTAGGGCGCGCCAAGGTAAAGAGACTGGCGGACCAGTTGGCCACGCTGGCTGCCTGGCGGGCCAAGCGTGTCGGATACTCGCACACCGAGTTCAAATCGGCATGCTCACAAGCCGAGGTCACGCCCGATGTCGATCAGATCCGGTCCTATGGCTCGCCGGGCGCGTTTAAGAATGCTGCGGATGCCGCAATGACGAAGATCGAGAAACTCAAGATGGGGCACGTTTGGATGAGGGATCGCCTTCCTGCGTATCTTGGGCATGTCTGAGCCCTGATTGGGGCAGGGTTTTTAGTTGTGGGCCTCTCGGCATCAAAAAGGTGCAAGCGGTTCGCGAAGCGTTTTATTCCGCCGCGTGAACGAAACGACAAGCCATGTATTGAATGACGCACAACCGCCCGACGCGGCACCTCCGATTTCGATCGGCAGGTTCCTTGATGCCACTGGCGCTTCTCCGGTGACCGCCTGGCGGTGGGAAAAGCGCGGCTGGTTGAAGACAGTGAGGATCGCAGGTCGAAAATACATAACGGCTCAATCGCTGCGCGAGTTCAACCGCCGTCTCGAGGCTGGGGAATTCGCCGGCAAGACACAGAAACCTAAACGGCGAGCAAATGTGCGCGTGGATCGAACGCCTTCCTCAGCAACAAACCTACAACACTAAACAAATCCAAATTATGAAATCCACAATCATGACCAAATCCAAAAAATCACAGAAGAAACCATCTACATCCAAGCATTCGCAAGCAAAGGCAAAAAAGCTTAGTAAAACTGCGGCCCTCGACAAAAAAAGCACCGCTGCAAAAGCCAATACGACCGCCGCCGCCGTGGATCGCGGTCAACTCGCTTTGTTCACACCATCGGCAACGATAACGTGGGACTCAGTCAGCGGGTTCGATCCGGCCCGGGTAAATGGCATGAAGCTCGAAGACCTATTGGTTGAAATCAAAGGCCGTCTTCCGCTCATCGAAGAAGCCATTGTAAGCATTGGCGGATGGATGCCATTCTACGTCAAAGCAGCCATCCAGATCGGTTTGTTTCTGATCGCTCTAAAAGATCAGGTTGGGCACGGTAAATTCGGCGAGTGCCTCCAGACACACTTTTCCGGTCTGAATGAGCGGACTGCGCAACGCTACATGAAGGCGGCGAAAACGACAGCGCTGTCGGAAATCAAGCCGGGCCAAAAGCTGCAGGATCTCTATTGTTCATTGGGCAGGCTTGAGGACAGCGGAACGGCGAATGCGAATACTTCAGCGGGGCACACGAACACGGTGCAGGCATTCACGCCCGCCCGAGTTGCTTCACGCCTCACATCCTTGCGGGAATTCATCGAGAACGCTGTGGACGCATTGCCAGTCGAAAAGTTCGACTCCTCAACTCGGGACCACCTTTTAAAGGAATTCGCCGCCTTGAGCACGTTGTTCCAAAAAGTGTCAGCGAGGTTGACGAAGCTGGCCGAGCCGAGGGTTGTGAAGGGCGTCGAGATTCCCGGCTGCTCGAACGGCCCCGCCCTTCGTGCAATCTGACTGTCGTTGCCTTTGAATGACGCGCTCGCATCAAACTCATCAACACTAAAACGTTAACTTTTACGACCTATAACTAACTAACATCGTCGTCCTAAAAAAGGACGACCCCGCCAAGCGTGGTGACCTGACAGGGCCGAGATTGATACCTTGGTTCATCATACAGTTAACGGCGCTCGCGTTTCCGCGCTGGAATTTCTACCGCGAGCATCTTGGTCGGGCTTTTCTTTTAAACACACACACACACACACACACGCACACGTCATGAGCCGATCAAAATTCATTCAAATACCAACGGAACTGGTGCGCAACCCTCAGTTGTCGTGTCAGGCCAAAGGTTTACTTTTCGCTGCTTTAAGCGCGCAGAGCACGGGGGAAGCGATCAACAAGAAATGGTTGTATTCAAACAGCCCTGATTCGAACGCGGAGATTGATTCAATGCTACGGGAACTCGTCGAGG
>CAIYUV010000251.1 GCA_903929475.1 uncultured Spartobacteria bacterium | reverse complement strand
TGTCTTCCGCAGTTGCGTCAGTGTCTTCCGCAGTTGCGTCAGTGTCTTCCGCAGTTGCGTCAGTGTCTTCCGCAGTTGCGTCAGTGTCTTCCGCAGTTGCGTCAGTGTCTTCCGCAGTTGCGTCAGTGTCTTCCGCAGTTGCGTCTGAGGCGGAGACAAGTCCCTCCCGGCACTAGGCGCCCGCAATTCCGCAAGCCGCCCGGTTTTCGCCGTGCGGCTTTTGTTTTTGGAAATGGGTGAAGGGGGCTGGCATTTGAGGGAAAACATGGGATTGAATTTCCACGCTGATGCCGCACAGGGAGCGCACGGCACCGGGGATGCACGACAAGGGATGGATGGTGTCCGCCAAGGGATGCGGGGTGTCTTTTGTCTTTCGTGATTGATCTTCGCTAAGAGAAGTCCGACATCGGACTCTCCCAAACGAAAACACCAAACCCAAACAACCAAACATGAAAACCAACCTCTCACGCCGACACTTCATCTTTTCCACTGCTGCCGCCTCGGTCGGGCTTTCGACTCTCGGCGTGCGGCGCGCACGTGCGGCCTCGGCGAACGGGAAGTTGCGCGTGCTTTCCATCGGGACGGTGGGGACGATTGGGGCGGAGGACAGGCATCAAGTGGCAAGGCACCCGGATGTGGAAATCGCGGGGCTTTGCGATGTGGATGCGAATTATCTGGCGAGGGCATCGGCGGAGCATCCGGGGGCTTTCACGGCGCGGGATTACCGCGAGGTGTTCGCGAAGCAGGCGGATAAATTCGATGCGGTAATCGTGTCGGTGCCGGACCACTCCCACGCGCCGATCATGCTGACTGCGCTGGCGCACGACAAACATGTGTATGGGCAGAAGCCGCTGGTTCACCAACTCGCAGAGATTCCGATGATGGAGCGCGCGCTGAAAGCGAAGCCGGGTCTGGTGACGCAGCTCGGCAACCAGAGGATGATTTTCCCCGGCAGGCGTGCGGCGGTGGAGATCCTGCGTCAGGGTCAGCTCGGCAAGGCGATTGAGGCTTTCACGTGGACTGGTTCGCCGAATGACAGCACGTATTTCAACTACAAGAAGGTGTTGCAGGAGAATGCGAACATCCCGGCGAATCTCGACTGGAATTTGTGGCTCGGGCCGTGTGCTACGCAGCCCTATTATGATCATCTCGCGCCCACGCAGTGGCGTTCGTGGTGGGAGTTCGGGACGAACGGCCTCGGGGATTGGGGTTGCCACATTCTGGATGTGATCTTTTTCGCCTACGACGATCTGATGTCGCCGATCTCGGTGAAGACGGACACGGAGAAGGCGCCTGACAAGTTCTTCCACGTGAACCCGTGCAAGGCGACGGTGACTTACGCGGTGAACTCGGAGAAGTTCGCCAACAAGACCTTCCCGATTCACTACTACGATTCAGGGAAGGCGCCGACGAAGGAGATGATGCGCATCCCGGAGGACGTGAAGGGCGACAACATGACGGTGGTCGTGTGCGAGAAGGGAACGCTCGTGCTCGGTGCCGAGGGCAAGATTAAGATTTGGCGGGATGGAAAAGCGGAGGACGGACTCGCGCAACCGGGGCTGCCGGAGTTTCCGAAGCTGAACCACTGGCACGCATGGGTGGACAATTGTCTCGGGAAGAAGACGGAACTGCGCACGCCGTTCAAGGACGCAGTGCGGATCACGGAAGCGGCGTTGTTGAGCGTGAAAGCGACGCGTTTCCCCGGTCAGGAACTGCTGTGGGACAAGGCGAAGCTGGCGTTCACGAACAACGCAGACGCGACGAACACCATCGTGAGCCGCCAATACCGCGAAGGCTTCGCGCCGCCGAAGGTGGGGTAGTCACCACAAATCGCGCCTGCTTTTGATGGAACACCGTGTTGCTTCATCGTGGAGGCAACGATAGGCAGCGGAGCTTTCCAAATGATACACACCCGCGTTCTCGTCCGTGCTTTCCTTTTGCTGCTTTCTCTCAACGCGCTGAGCGTGGCTGCCGAGAAGGAGGAAGGCTGGAATCCGGATGTGAAATTTCCGGCACTCGCACCTGCGGAGGCGATCAAGACGATTGAGATTCCGAAGGGCTACCGGCTGGAGTGCATCGCGAGTGAGCCGATGGTGGAAGAGCCGGTGAGCTTCGCCTTTGATGGAAACGGCGCGATGTATGTGTGCGAGTGGCGCACGTATATGCAGGATGAATTTGCCACCAAGCAACTCGACCCTGTGAGTCGCGTGGTGAAACTCGTGGATACCGATGGCGACGGGATTATGGATAAGCGCACGGTATTCATTGATAACGTCGTGCTGCCCCGCGCAGTGCTGCCGCTCCACGACCGCGTGCTGGTGGTTTTCACGGGTTCGGATTCAGTCTGGGCATACTTCGACGACAATCACGATGGTGTCGCTGACCGGCGCGAACTGGTGTTTGCGGGGGAGGACAATCACGGGAACATCGAGCACCAAATTTCGGGAATGCTGTGGAATCTCGACAACACGATCTGCTCGAATGACTACCGTTTTCACTACGCCGACGGAAAATTGACACCGGGCAGGCACGCCGTCGGCCGCATCAGCCAGTGGGGCCTCGCGCGCGATGACGATGGACGGCTTTTCTGCTCATGGGCGGGCGGTGCGAACCCGGCACATTCCTTTCAACTCCCGGCGGGTTATCCGATTTTGAAAATGAACGAGCACGCTGCCGGATACGACACGCCGTATGCCTCGTGTAAAGTTTGGGATCAGTCCTCCGGCCACTACAATGTCGCGGAGCAGCGCATCCTCACGGAGTTCTCCGCGAGCTGCGGGCAGACGGTTTTGCGCAGTGATTTAATGCCGGAGTTTTACGGGCGCGTGGTGACATGCGAGCCCGTGGGACGACTTTTGCGCATGAGCACTGTCACATGGAATGACGGACTTGGCGTGGTGGATAACTCATTTCCAAAATGCGAATTCATCCGCAGCACCGATGCGTATTTTCGCCCCGTGTGGAGCGAGACTGCGCCGGATGGGTCGTTCGTATTTTCCGACCTCTATCGCGGAATCATTCAGGAAAAGGCGTGGTTCCCGACTGGCCCCAATGACAAGCCCGTGGAGTGGGTCGAGCGTTATCATCGCGTGAAGAAGTGGGGGATGCTCGAAGTCTTCCGCCACGGTCGCATCTACCGCATGGTCCCCGAGGGAAAGAAGACCGGCCCGCAGCCACACATGCTCGACGAGACACCCGCGCAACTCGTCGCTCACCTCGCGCACGCCAATGGCTGGTGGCGCGACACAGCGCAGATGTTGCTCGTTTCGCGTGCGGATAAATCGGTCGTCCCGGCGCTCGCCACGATGGCTGAGAGTCACGCCGATTCAAATGCACGCATCCACGCCATGTGGACGCTGCAAGGGCTCGATGCGCTTTCAAAGGCAACCATCATCGCCGCCACAAAACACGAGAACGCGCGCGTTCGCCGGGCGGCCGTGCAACTCGCAGAGCCGTTGCTCGCAAAGGAAGATGCCGACATCGCGAAGGCACTCGCCGCCATGCTCGCCGATACCGACGCACACGTGCGCACGCAGCTTTACCTCGCATATCGCGCCGCAGGGCTCAGCCAGCCACAGGAACTCATTGCAAAGCCCGGCACCATCATCACAGCGCTGCTGGAAACCGACAAAGCCAACAACTTTGCCAAAGCACTCAGCGAATCCGGTAAACAAGGACGGCAGATTTACGAGACGCTGTGCACCACTTGCCACGGGCCCGATGGCAAAGGCGTGAAGTCCGGTGACAAATTCCTCGCTCCACCGCTTGCGAATTCCGAATGGTTCAAGCATGGCGGCAACACGCAGATGCTCGCGCGCATCGTCCTCAAAGGTCAGGTCGGTCCGTTGGACGGACAGACATTCGGCGAAGGCCTGATGCTCCCGCTCGAACAAACCTACAGCGACGAACAACTCGCCAGCGTGCTCAATTTCATCGGCCAGCGCTGGCACGGCTGGAAAAAGCCCGTGGCACCCGGCGAAATTACAAGCGTCCGCAAAGAAATCGCCGACCGCAAAACTCCATGGACGCAAGAGGAGCTAAAAGCTCTCTCCAAGCTGAAGAAATAAGCTGCTGAAAATTTAGCGGCTCTCGCCCGAGCGCAGGAATGCGATGAGGTCGGCGAGTTTTTGCAGGTCGAGCGCGGCTTCGAGTCCGGCGGGCATGAGCGAGGCGCGGGTGCTTTGCAGGGACGCGATTTCTTTGCGCAGCACGGGGCGGGTGGTGCCGTCGGGGAGTTTGAAGGTGATGCTGTTGGCGGTCTCGCTGGCGATGAGGCCGAAGATGTCCGCGCCGTCGGTGAGCCGGCAACGATACGCGTAGTAGCCGGGCTGCACGTCGGCGTTCGGGTCGAGGATGCTGACGAGCAGCTTCTCAGGCGGGTGGTTGGCGACGGAGACGAGGTTCGGGCCGACTTCGTTGCCGGTGTCGCCGAGCTTGTGGCACGTGGTGCAGAGCTGGGTGAAAATGGCGCGCCCATTGGCGGCGTTGCCGGTGAGCTTTAGCGCGGGCTGGAATTTTTTGATGATGTCGGCGCGGCTGGCGGGCGGGGCCGGGGTGTCCGGGCTTTCTGGCGCGGCGGCGATGATGGCGGGTGCGGGCTCGCCGAGGGCTTTGGCGAGTTTCGTGAGGGAAGGGCCGAAAATCCGCAGCGGTTCGCCGCCGGTTTTGGTTACGGTGTCGGTCAGCGGGCGCACGTGCGGGACGGCGCTGCTCATCACGGCGGCGGCGATGAACGGCTCGGCGCAGTCTTTCACGGCGAGACGCGCGAGGGCATTGCCTGCTACGGTGTCTTTCCACTCGCCGAGTGTGAAGGCGAGTTGCAGGCGCACCTTGGCGTCCGGGTCGTTCACGAGCTTCACGGCGGCGGCGATGATTTCCGGCGTGGGATGTTTCTCCGCTAGGCGCACGGCATTTTCGCGGATGCCGGGATGCGAATCGGTGAGTGCGCGGGTGATGGCGGCGGGCGTCTCCGCGAGACACAGCGCGTGGAGACGCGCGAGTGGGTTCGCACTTTCCGCGGCCATCTTCTCCAAAAGCGGGAGCGCTGCCGCGTCGGCGCGCCACACCAGCATCATGTGCGCTTTGTCGCGCTGCCATTCGTTCGGCGAGTCGAGCGCGGCGACGAGTTCGGCGGTGCTGAGTTTGTCGAGGCGCGTGATTTTTCGCGGAGCGACACCGCTCGGGAAAACGCGATAGATGCGACCGCGGTCGTCGCCGAGCCGGTAGTGCGGGAGCAACTCGGCTTTGCCTTCCTTCGGCAGCCACTCGGGGTGCTCAATCATGTAGCGATACATGTCCACGACCCACAGCGCGCCGTCGGGGCCGGTGCGCGTCATCACGGGGCGGCACCAGCGGTCTTCGCTGGCGAAAAATTCGCGCTGCTCCTCGCCCGGTGCGCGGCGCGCGGTGAAGCTCACGCCGGAGTCGGTGACGATGTTGTGCTGCACGAGATTGTGAAACGGCTCGCATGTAAACGCGTGCTGCTCCGGCCCGCGCGCGAAGAGCAATTCGTCGCGGTAAATCATCCCGCTGCACGCGCTGGTGAAGTGCCCGCTTTCCGCGAAAGAGTGGTAGCGTTTCTCCAGCGCGCTCGCGGGCCAGACTTTCGGATTCAGCGGCACGACGACCTGCTGTTGCGGATTGGGCGCGGCGACGTGCGGATTGCGCGCGAGGTAGTGGTCGGCCAGCACGTAGTGCCAAAGCGGCCGCGAATTCTGCGTGCCGAACCAGTGGCCCCAATCGTCGCGGTTGCGGCCGAACTGCGACGGCCCGCTCTCCGCCTCGAGTTCGCCGGTGTCGGGGCGAAAGCGGAAGTCGCGCGAGCCGACGAGCACGTCGCCAGTTTTCGTGTGGAGCTTCGTGCCCATGCCGTATTGGCCGTGGTGCCCGCCCGCCGCGCAATACACCCACCCGTCGAGTCCCCAGCGCAAGCCGTTCGCGCGGAGCTGCTGGTTGCCGGTGGTGAGGCCGCTCACGAGCACCTCACGCGTGTCGGCTTTTCCATCGCCGTCGGTGTCGCGGAGAAAGAGCACGTCGGGTGCGGCGGTGACGATGATGCCATCGCGCCACGTGAGCAGGCCCGTGGGAAAAGTGAGGCCGTCGGCGAAGAGCGTGGACTTGTCGTAGCGGCCGTCGCCGTCGGTGTCTTCGAGCACGCGCACGCGTCCGCCGGGCTGGCCTTTGCCATCCATGCCGAGCGGGTAGTCGGCCATCTCGACAATCCACAGTCGGCCATCGGGCGACCAATCAATCGCCACCGGGTCCATCGTCAGCGGCTCGCTCGCGACCAACTCGACGGCGAAGCCCTCGCGGACGTGGATTTTCTTCAACGAGTCGGACGGCGAGAACGGCGGGACGATGGCGGGCGCGGGCGCTGCGGCGGCGACCGGCGGCGTTTGCGCGGAGGCTTGGTAAAGCGCGGCGATTTCCGCGGCGGCGAGAGCGCGCGGGAAGATGGCGACTTCATCCAGCTTGCCCTCGAAGCCGAACGTCCCGTCATTGCGACCGCCGAGGAAGATGGTGCCGTCGCCCGCCGGAACGGTGTGCGCGAATTCGCCCGCCATCTCCGGCTCGGCGCGACCGTCGAGATGCACGCGGACCTTTGCGCCCTCGCGCACGAGCGTCACGTGATGCCACGCCCGCAGCGCGAGCGTCGTGTGGCCGCCGAGCAGTTCGTCGCGGTCGTTGCCGTTAAAAAGGATGAGCTTGCCCGTGAGGTCGGCGCGAGAGGTGCCGCCGATGCCGAGGTGCTCGCCACGCGCGGCCTTGTCGCCATCCGGCCCGCGCGAGAAGGCGTAGCCTGTGACGGCGCGCGCATTGGGCGGGAGGCCGTTCCAGAGCCAGAGCGAGACGGTGTAGTTTTCACCAAGCGGCACATCCGCGCGAACCCGGCCGCCCGCGAAATGCGCGGCGCGGCCCTTTGCGAATCCGTCGAGATACAGCGCCACGCCGTTCTCGAATTTCGCGTCGTATTTTCCCATCGCATCGTGCGCGGTCGGGATGCTCATTTCATCGAGCCGCCAATAAGCGAGCGGCTTCGCGTCGAGCACGGCGCGCGAGTAGGGCGTCGGTTCGTCCACGAGCGGACGGCGCGGTTTTCCGGCGACTTCTTCGAGCAAACCGAGCAGACCTTCGACGATTTGCGGCTCGGCGTTCACTTCGAGTCCCGCCGTGCGCGCGGGCCACGTCGTGTAGCCACCGAGCGCGTGCTGCTCGGGCGGCGGGATGTAGCCCTCGGCGCCGTTCGCGAGTTCGACGTTGAACGTTGCTGCGAGCGGTGACTGACGTTTCAGTTTCAGGCCGGTGATGGCGAAGACTTCGTTGGGAATGGTGGTGAGGCCGATGTCGCCGATGCGGAGCGCCTGAAGCTTCAGCTCCGTCCTCTGCCGCTCGTGCAGTTCGACGGCCTCCAGCGCGTAAATCTGCGCCTGCGATTGCGGGAGTTTTTCGCCGAGCTTCGCGGCGACCTCGCGCGACCAGGCGAGACGTTTTTCATCCGGCATACGGTAGGTGAGCGCGAGTGTGCGCTCGGCCATTTTCAGCGGCGCATCGTCGCGCCACTGGATGCCGCGCACCATCGCGGCCACGCGCGCAGCGATGGCTTTCGCGTAAGCGTCGTAGCCGATGTCGCGAGCCGGCGAGCCGTAGTCCATCCACATCAGGTCGCCGCTCGTGCCTTGCGACATGATGCCGACGAACGCCTCGCCCGCGCCGAGTTCCGTGGTGATGTGTTTTGAAAAGCGCCCGTAATAATCCGACGAAAGCAGCGGCGAGCCGACGTAGTGCATCGAGTAGTTGGCGAAAAGCGCGAGTGGCTTTCCGTCGCGAGTCTGCACCGCGAGCACGGAGAGCTGCGGGTCCACCGGGCCGCTCGGGCCGGTCACGTCGGGGCTTTCGTAGCCGGGGTGCATGTTGGCGCGCACGTTCAGTTCGCCGAACGGGTCGCGCAGCATCTTATCGGGGCGGCGAATCCAGCGGCGGTTGAACGTGTGCTCCGCGTCGTCTGCCTGCGCCCAGCCGATGCGCGCGGGCTGCAAACGCTCGACCGCGCCGACGATGGCCGCGGTGATTCGCCCCGGCAGATAGCGCGCATAGACCGGGTCGATGCGACTGCCGAGACAGCCCATCGCCGACGGCGCGGAGTGCGAGTGCGTCGCGGAAACGAGCATCCTTTCCACCGGCACGCCCGTCGCCTTGCTCGCGTCGGCCTTCGCGCGGTCAATGAGGTCACGCGCCATCATGCACGTATCCACCACGCACAGCACGATGCGCGTTTTCCCGTCATCGAGCGCCAGCGCTTTCGCCGAGAGAGGGTCGGCCACCTTGTCTGCCGAGCGCTCGGTGAACATGGCGTTCACCCGCACGGGAAAGTCCTGCGGCCCGATATCCACTGAAAAAGCTCCTGCACGAAACTCAGCTAATCCGACGCACGGGACGAAGAAAAGGAGCGCGAGTGTGTGGAGGAGATTCATGTGCGGATTGTGTCCCACTGCATTCACAAATATGCGAGTGGCAAGTTGGAAAATACGGCAGCTTTTGCACATGAGCAGAGAAAAATATTCATCCCAGCAACGTAGGTGAAATGGGAGTTTCTGCGGCAGCGCTGCTAACGAGAAAGGCAGTTGTGGGTTGTATTCGTACAGTATGAAAACATTCCTACTGCGTGGACTCGGAGGCAGCGTAACCCCAAACACAACCATCACGTCCGACGGCTTTGCACGGTTCCTGTGCAGCGTCGTTGGATTGTTCTCATGTTTATTCATCGCGCTTTTACCAGCGCCATCCATTGCGGCACCGACCGGGAAAGATGATGTGCCCCCGGTGCTCAACAACACGACCGTCTCGATCCCGTGGATGGAATTTCGCGCGTTGCTCGATGCGCGAAATGCACCCGCGCCGGAACGCCCGCCGGTGGATTATATTTTTTCACCCGCAGCCTACACGGTGAACGTGGCGGACAACCGCGCGAAGGTCAGCGCGAGTGTGACGGTGGCGTCGCTGCTGAAGACGATGTCGCTGGTGCCGCTCGGCAAGGCGGAGTCGGGCGTGCTGAACGTGACGGTGGACGGACAGCCAGCGTCGGTGGTGATGCGCGACGGCACGATGTTTGTGCTGCTGGATTCCGGGAGCAAAAAGATCGAGATGACACTGGAACGCACGGTGGTGATCGACAACGGCACGAGTCATTTTGATCTGCCATTGATGCCAAGTCCGATTGTCTCGGTGTCGGCGACGCTGCCGGGCGTGGGGCTGGAGACGATGATGGGTGGTGCGGCTGCGACTGTCGCTGAAAAGGGCGCTGTGACCACGGTGAGCGGCAGTTTCAAAGGGGGCGAGACGGTGTCCGTGTCTTGGGCGGTGCGCGCAGTGCGTCCGGCAAATGCGCCCGATTTGCCGCCGCGCGTATTTACCCACACACTCACACTGGCAACCGTGGAGCGCAGCGGTGTGCGCTGCCGTGCGGAGGTGATGTATGACATTTTGCAGCGCGGGGTGGATGCGGTGCGGATTGCGTTGCCGGACGGCGTGGATTTGCTCGCTGCCCATGGAGATATCGTCCGCGAGTCGAATATCGTGACCGAAGGGA
Source organism: uncultured Spartobacteria bacterium (assembly GCA_903929475.1). Taxonomy (GTDB): domain Bacteria; phylum Verrucomicrobiota; class Verrucomicrobiia; order Chthoniobacterales; family Chthoniobacteraceae; genus SXWH01. The sequence goes on along the minus strand of CAIYUV010000251.1, from coordinate 10,113 downwards.
AGTCGCGGTTCTTAGTTCTGACGCTGAAGGAGCGCACGAAGGGAGCGCATACGGTTATTGTGGATTACGAGAAGCGCTTTCCAGCGGTGCTGGATGGAGCGAAGGAAAAGGGGCCGGCTGCAGAGGACGCATCTGCGATCTCTGTGCCGATGCTCAGTCATCCAGACGCCGTGCGTGAAAAGGGGAGCATTGGCGTTGAGGTTCCCAGCGGTGATGAAATCAGCGCACAGGCGGTGGGTGCGCGACGTGTGGATGTGAAGGAACTGCACGATCATCTGTGGAATGCGGCCAAGTCGCCGCTCCTTTTCGGATTCACCTACGATGCACCGGGCGCGTCGCTTTCGGTGTCGCTCGCGCGGCATGAAGACGTCGCTGTGCTGGTGGCGATGAGCGATGTGTGCGAAGTATCCACGACCTATACGCCTGACGGGAAGAGCGTGACCAAGATGATGTATGTGCTGCGCAACAATCTGAAGCAGTTCATGACGCTGAAGCTGCCCGAGGGTGCGCAGATTTGGAGCACGTTCGTAAATGATCGTCCCGTGACACCATCGCGCAGTCGCAATGGCGACATCCTCATCCCGCTCGTGAAAAGTGAGAATGTAGATCCTGACGATGACGAATACAGCGGCCAGCCAAAGAGCTACCGCGCCAAGCGTGAAAAGCGGAGGGCGGACTTTTCGGACTTGCAGGGCGAGAGGCCAGCCCGCGGGCAGAGGCCTGGGAAAATTCGTGAAAGCGACAGTGCGCCGGCAGACCTCAAGCCTTACGATGTCGAGATCGTCTTCGTCGGTGCGCCGACGAAGCTGGAGGATCGTGGCACTATCAAATCAGCGCTGCCGCAGAGCGACATTCCGTGCGGACAGATTGCGTGGGCGATTTTTCTCCCTCGAAATTACCAAGTATTGGACAGCACTGGGAACCTGCGCGAGGTGGCATCATTTTCACTTCCATTCCGCCACTTCGGCGAAGCTGAGTATGACCGGCAGCGCGCCGACATAGCTAGAGCAGCCCGACACGAAGAGAGATTGGAGAAAGCGAGTGCAGAAGCAGCAGAGGCAGCAGAGACAGTCGAAGATGCTTTGGCCCAAAAGGCAAAAGCAGCCGGAGTGCTGCCGGTGCGGATCGAAATTCCGATCACCGGGGAGATTCATCGCTTTGAGAAATTCCTCGCAGTTGACGAAGCTCCGCAACTGACGCTCACCTATCGCAAGAAAGCCGAGTAAGCACATCATAACTGGTCGTTGGCGTCGTCTGATAGTTGCAGTGAGATTTGCTGGTGAAAGTGTCAGCTTGGGAGGCGCACGCTCTGCGGATGGCGGACGCGATTCTCCGGATCGTAGCGTTGCTTCAGCGTCTGGAGGCGTCCGTAGTTTTTCCTGCCGTAGTAGGCAGCGGGCCAGTCGTGGAAGGCGATGTCGGGATAGTTCGCGTAGTGGCGATCAATTCCCGCTTGCGCGATGTGATCGCGAATCCGCCCGATGGCTGCTTGCAAATCCGCCGCGCGACCAGCGTTTTCCCAATACGCCTGCGCTTCGCCGAGATATGGGTAGGCGCGATGCGGGTAGGCTCCATCGGGGCCGTCGGCGATTGCGCCGCCGAGCGTGTTGATTTGAAACACGAGTCCCGGCACCGTGAGCACTTCCTTGAAAATCCCCGTGAGCGCGCCCTTGAGATCGGCCATGCCTTTATAGTAGCCTGCGCTCGTGTTCTTAAAAGACACCGGCCCCGCCTCGCCGTAATACCACGGCAGCGCTTTCGTTAGCGGCACTGGTGCGGCGGAGGTGGCTTTGTTTGTCAGTGCGGTGAGCGTGCGGCGAAATGCGGCCACGCCTTTTTCCTCCGGCGCGCCCGTGGTGGTTAGCAGCACTGTGACTTGCGTGCCGTTCATGATCCATGCGGAGAACGCATCGTTCGGCAGCGCGGCAGTGGCGTCGAACCATGCTTCCAGCAGTTTTTCCGTGAGAGCCTGATTGAGACGGTAGGCGCGAAATTTCCACGAGGAAAAAGCGCGCGGTGCCACGCGGGTTTGCAGCGTCAGTTGCGTGACGATTCCAAAATGGCCGTTGCCGCCGCCGCGCGCGGCCCAGAGCAAATCGGGATCGGCGGCGGAGTCGCGGATCGTGCCCGCGCCATCCACCATGCGCAGCGAACGCAGGTGATCGCACGTGAGTCCCCACTTGCGCGCGAACATTCCGTAGCCGCCGCCGAGCGCCAGCCCCGCAAGACCGACCGTGGCGCACGATCCCGCAGGCAGGAAACGTCCCTTCGCGAGGAGAAAACGGTTCACATCGCGCAGGCGACAACCAGCCCCCGCTGTGAGCAGACCAGTGCGGGAGTCGAGATGCAGTTCGTTGCAAGGCGAGACGTTGATCACCAGTCCGTCGTCGTTCAGCGAAAATCCCTCGAACGAATGTCCGCCCGATTTCACCGCCACCGGCCAACCCTCGCTCTTCGCGCGCTGCAACGCCTGCTGCACACCGGTCTCCGTCGCACACATCGCGATGCGCTTGGGGCGCGTCAAAATCCCCGCATTGTGAACCTCGCGTGCGGCGGTATACGCGGTGTCATCCGGCGTGAGAAAAATCACATCCTCAGTCTGCCTCGGCGGCTCCGGCGTCGGCTGTGCAGGCGACGCGCCGAGCACCTCCGCAAACAGTCCCGCACTGGCTGCGGCGGACGTGCGAAGAAATGTCCGGCGCGTCTGCATCATGCGATTGATACACGGGATTTTTTGTTTTGTGTCCAGCTTCGTGCTAGTGCTTCACGCGGTTTGCGTGGCGTAGATATTCAACGTTGCGCTCTTGATCGTGCGTCACGGCATCCACATCGTCGCGCCCTCGCCCTTTTCCAAAATGACCAAGCCTCTCATCACCACGCTCGTCCTCGCTTGCGCCTCCGCTTTTGCGGTGGAGCCGTTCATTCCGTCGGTGCCGGACAAGCAGCCGGAGCCGCCGTTTCCACCGACACCAGCAGGCGCGGGGATCACGATGCTCGTGCCGGGGTTCACGGTGCGCGAGCTGCCGGTGAAGCTGACGAATTTGAACAACATCGAATATGCGCCGGACGGGCGGTTGTTCGCGGGTGGCTACGACGGGCGCTTTCATTTGCTGCGCGATTCGAATGGCGACGGGCTGGAGGACAAGGTGGATACTTTTTCGCCGGAGGCGAACGCCAACTATCCGCTCGGCATGGTGGTGAAAGACGGGAATCCCTACGCGGTGCTCACCGATGAAGTGGTGCGCTGGGTGGACACGGATGGCGATGGCGTGCCGGACAAACGCGAGACGGTCATCAAGGGCTTCGACGACCCGGAACTGGTGAAGGCGGCGTATCTCATGCACCGCCGCGTGGACAGCTCGATGGCGATCACTTTCGGTTCCGATGGCTCGCTCTACGTGACGATGGGAAACGGGCAGCCGGGCAATGCGTATTGGACGGACAAGGCCGGCCCGCATTACTCGACGGACAAACGGCGCGGCTGTCTGCTGCGCATTTCGCCTGAGGGAAAAGTGGAGCAACTCGCGACGGGGCTGCGCTACATCATGTCGCTGCAATGGAACAAGCACGGCGACCTCTTCGGAACCGATCAAGAGGGTGCAACGTGGGTGCCGAATGGCAATCCTTTCGACGAACTGCTGCACATCCAGGCGGGGCGGCACTACGGCTTTCCGCCGAGTCATCCAAAGTGGCTGCCGGGCGTGATTGATGAGCCGAGCGTGTGGGACTTCGCGCCGCAGCATCAAAGCACGTGCGGCTTCCGCTTCAACGGCCCCTCCGCCGGGCGCGGGCGTTTCGGCCCGGAGTTTTGGGCGGACGACGCCATCGTCACCGGCGAATCGCGCGGCAAGCTCTGGCGCACGAAGCTGGCGAAGACCGCCGCAGGTTACGTCGCGCACTCGCAGTTGATCGCGTCGCTCGGGATGATGCCGGTGGATTGCGCAATCTCCCCGGCGGGCGACCTCGTGGTGTGCTGCCACAGCGGTGCGCCGGATTGGGGCAACGGCCCGAAAGGCGAGGGTCGCATTTTCAAAATCAGCTACACCGACACAACCGCGCCGCAGTCGGTGCTCACCTACGCAAAGAGCGAGACGGAGACGGTCATCGAGTTCGACCGCCCGCTCGACCCTGAAAAATGGAAAGACCTCACCGCGCGCACGAAAGTCGAAGCAGGTCGCTACGTCGCCGCAGCGGATCGGCTGGAGAAATTCCGCCCCGGCTACGAGGTGGTGAAGATGCAGCAGGAGCAGTCGCGCACTGCTGTCGCAGTGAAAGACGTGCGTATCGGCAATAAGAACAACAGCATCATCATCACCACAGAGCGACGCACCAACGCGGTCAACTACGCAATTAACATTGCTGGTGAGAACGCGCTCGACGTCGCTTACGACCTTTCCGGGGTTCAAGCCATTTGGCATAATAACGAAAGCCGCGTCAGTTTCTTCACACTCCCGCATCCCGATCTTGCAGTCGCCCGTGAGTTCACCCGTGGTAGCGCGTGGACTGACGTGCTTTGGAAGAATATTACGCTCAGCGGCACTCTTATTTTGAGCGGCCAGCTTGATCTTTGGCAGATGCTAACCCCAGCGACGCAGCCAATCTCAAAGCTTGATTACGTTCCCGAGCCAGAAACCGTCACGGTTGTTTTCAAAAGTGATGCCGAATTGCATTTTGTGCCAATTGAGGGAAGACCTGTGTTGTGGACAAGAGTCGAAACCGTGAGTGTCAACGAGGTTCACCTCACCGCCATTGCTCCGCAGGAAAACAACTGGCTGCCTTTCCGCATCACTGTGACCACGCCATTCAAGTCGCTCGACGTTTCCTATTTCACCAGTCGCGACCCGCGCCCGCGTGCGCTGCCCACGCGGCGCATCCTAATGCTACCGGCCATGCCCGGCACGGTGGATGAACGTGCGAAGCGCATCACCGAAATCGCGGGTGGCGATTGGAATGCGGGGCGTGAGCTTTTCAAAGGCAAGGCGACTTGTGCGACTTGTCACCAATTGCGCGGCGACGGCTTCCGTGTTGGCCCCGAACTCAGCAACCTCCCGCACCGCGATTACGCCAGCGTGCTCAAAGACATCGCCGACCCCAATGCCTCCATCAACCCCGATGCCGTCGGCTACATCGTCACGCGCAAGGACGGCACCGCCGTCACTGGCACGCGCATTGGCGAGACCGCCGAGGAAATCCAAATCGCACAGCCGGGCGGAGCCATTGCGAAGCTGAAGAAATCCGACATCGCCAGCACCGAGCCGATGAAAACTTCGCTCATGCCCCCCGGCCTCGACAAGGCGCTGTCCGCCGAAGAACTCCGCGACCTGATGACCTACCTCCTCCTCGAAGCGCCACCGAAAAAATAGCCGCGAGGCTCGCTGATTCACGGCTTTCTATTTTCCGAAATTGGAAGCTATAGAAACAATATGATCCAAAACGTCCTCGTCCTCGGAGCCGGGAGCGCGGGCCTGCTTGCGGCCATCACGCTCAGGAAAAAACTCCCCGCTCTCACAGTCACACTTGTGAGGAGCAGCGACATTGGTGTGATTGGTGTGGGTGAGGGCACCACGCCAAATATGCCCGGCTTTCTGTTCGGGTATCTTGGCCTCAGCCAGAAACGTTTTTACGAACAAGCGGAACCGACTTGGAAACTCGGCATCCGCTTTCTTTGGGGGCCGCGAGAGTATTTTGATTTTTCCTTTTCCCACCAAGTGGATCGACAATGGAAAAATCTTCCGCGTTCCAATGGGTTTTACACGGATGAGGATTTTCGTGGAGTGAGCATCGGAAGCGCGTTGATGGATGCGACCAAGGCCTTTCCTCGCAGTTCGCGGATGCTCGGTATGCCCGACATGAGCGTGAGTTTTGGATTTCACATCGAGAATGTGAAGCTCGTGCAGACACTGGAAAGCATCGCGCTGGAGCTTGGCGTGAACTTTGTCGAAGGCAAGGTGAGCGGAACAGAGCGTGGACCGAAGGGCGTCGCCGCACTCTGCCTCGAAGACGGGCGGCGGCTGGAGGCGGAGCTTTTTGTAGATAGCAGCGGTTTCCGCAGCGAGTTGCTTGGGCGTGCGTTGGGCGAAGAGTTTCAGGATTATCAACGCGCGCTGTTTTGTGATCGAGCGGTCGTAGGTGGATGGGATCGGACGACAGAGCCGACTTTGCCATACACAGTGGCCGAGACGATGGAGGCAGGGTGGGCGTGGCAGATTGATCACGAGCATCACATCAATTGAGGTTACGTTTATTCCTCACAAGCGATCTCGGACGAAGCGGCGTGCGAGGAGTTTCTCCGCAAAAATCCGAAAGCACCGAAGACTCCGCGCGTGGTGAAATTTCGATCAGGACGCTATCGTCGTCTTTGGGTGGATAATGTGGTCGCCATTGGAAATGCGGCAGGCTTCGTCGAACCACTGGAGGCCACGGCGCTGATGATGGTGACGCTCCAGTGCGAAAATCTCGTAACCATGCTCGAACACACCGCGCTCCGGCCAACGCCCACGCTGCGCGACGCCTACAACAAGCGGATGGGCGAAGCGTTCGATGTCATCCGCGATTTCCTCGCGTTGCACTACAAGCTGAACACACGGTTGGATAATCCATTCTGGCATCATTGCCGCGAGGACACGGACATGGGTGGGCTTGTGCCTTTGCTTGAATTCTATCGCGAGAACGGCCCGAGCATCGGGGCGCAGGCGTGTGTTCCATCGAGTGCATATCTTTTCGGGCTCGCCGGTTATTTTGCCATGCTGGTGGGCAACCGCGCCCCCTACGCGGCGCGCCATCAGCCTACGCAGGCAGAGCGCATGACTTGGGAACAAAACGTCGCCTTACTTCGTCGGCAGGCGCAGCAAGGTTTCAGCGTGGAAGAAATACTGCGCTTCACTCGCTCACCGCAGTGGAAATGGAACAGCTAATCTGCATACGCACAGCAATGTCTTCCGTGAAACACCTCGCCATCACATTCACTTTTTGCGCGCTGCTCGTTTCCGCTGGTGCGGAAAATCCGCCTGCCGCGAAAAGCTTTCTCTCCGACTGGATGACGAAGATGCGGCCCATCGTTCCGCGCGGATATGTCTGCCAGCGGGCGGTCGCGGCTCCCGTCATTGATGGCAAACTTGATGACGCTGCGTGGGAGGTCGTGCCGTGGACGGAGAACTTTGTGGACATCGAAGGCGACGCGAAGCCGAAGCCGCGACTGCGCACGCGCGCGAAGATGCTGTGGGATGATGAATACTTTTATGTCGCGGCGGAAATGGAAGAGCCGCACGTCTGGGCGACGATCACGAAGCGCGACGCGGTGATTTTCCAAGACCCGGACTTCGAGGTGTTCATGGACCCGGACGGTGACTCGCACGACTACTACGAATTCGAGATGAACGCGCTCAACACCGGCTGGGATTTGTTTCTGCCGAAGCCCTACAAGGACGGTGGTGCGGCGCAAAATGAATGGGACATCGCCGGATTGAAAAGCGCCGTCCATATTCGCGGCACGCTCAACAATCCCACCGACCGCGACGAAGGCTGGAGTGTCGAGATCGCATTTCCGTGGAAGGCGCTCGCCGCACATGCGAACCGCGCTACACCGCCGCGCGAGGGCGACCAGTGGCGCGTTGGCTTTTCGCGTGTGGAGTGGGAAGTCGAAACCGCCGATGGCAAAACCACCAAAGTCCCGAAGACGCCGGAGCACAATTGGGTCTGGTCGCCACAGGGCGTCGTGGACATGCACCGGCCCGAGCGCTGGGGCTACGTGCAATTCACCAGCGAAGCCACACCCGCAAAGGTCGCCTTCAGTCCCGACTCTTCCGCATTTGCGCGCGACGTGCTGCACACGATCTACTACGCACAAAAAGATTACTTCCAAAAAAACAAGCGATGGGCCGCTACGTTAGACGAACTCGATTTCATCGCCCGCGCCGTGGACACGCTCAGCGCGCCTTCGCTGAAAATCACCCGCGACGGATACGAATGCACCATCACCGACACCCAACCGGGCGAAGCTCCCCGCCGCTGGCGCATCCAGCAAGACTCACGTATTACGCCAGTCAACGAACCTTGAAAGCCTGCATCCTCACACTCATCTCTCTTCTCGCACTTCTATCGAGTGCACCGGCAATTCAGATCGAAAGATGGTGGCCTGCCGCCACCGAAACTGCGCTTAACGCTGCTGGCAGCAACCGCGGGGAACTCGTCAACGCCCTTGCCAGGGTTCCCGCCGGGCAGCGCGACGCGATGTGTTTCCTCATCGAAAATATGCCGCCGGTGGATCTCGTTTCGATGAAAGCGGACTTCCTTCTCGCGCACGTCGCGCAGGCACACAGCGACCTCGCCAGCGCACCGTGGTCGAAACAAATTCCCCGTGAAATCTTTCTCAACGACATTCTGCCCTACGCGAGCCTCAATGAACGCCGCGACGACAGCCGTGCGAAGCTGCGCGAAGTGGCCGCACCGCTCGTCAAAGACTGCACAACTCCGAGCGAAGCTGCGCAGGTGTTGAACCGTTCCATTTTCAAAAAGGTCAACGTCCGCTACTCCACGAAAAGAAAGAAAGCCGCCCAGAGCGCGATGGAGAGCATGGAGGGCGGCCTCGCTTCGTGCAGCGGACTTTCCATCCTGCTCGTCGAGGCTTGCCGCAGCGTCGGCATCCCAGCGCGCGTCGTCGGCACGCCGATGTGGACGAATATGCACGGCAACCACACGTGGGTGGAAATCTGGGACGGCGACTGGCACTTCACCGGCGCCGCCGAGCCCGATGCCAAAGGCCTCGATCGCGGATGGTTCAAAGGCGACGCCTCCAAAGCCGATGACACCAAGCCCGAGCACCGTATCTACGCCAGCAGCTTCAAGAAAACCGGCCTCGCATTCCCCCTCGTGTGGGACCTCAGCATCCAATGGGTGCCCGCCGTCAACGTCACCGCCCGTTACACCGCCGCCGCCAAGCCCGACGAAGGAAAAATCAAAGTTCTCATCCGCGTCGTGGACAAAGCCGGCGGCAAACGCATCGCCGCCCCCGTTTTCCTCACAAACACCGACAGCGGTAAAATACTCACCGGCATCAGCACCGACGAAGCCGCTGATCACAACAACCTCCTCATCTTCTCACTGCTCCCCGGCGAGCGCTACCGCCTCGAAGTCACCGGCAAAGACAAAACCGTCAGGAGCGAATTCACCGTCGAGAAAACGCCGGAGCAAATCATCACGATCCACATAGGTGAATAGACGTGGTGTTTGTAGTTCCGTAGGGTGTGCCCTACTGCATCCCGGCAAGGGTTGCCAGAGCCAGCTTGCGTGCACCCGGCTGTTTTGAGTTCTTGGCGGAAACTTTGATGAATATTTCACGTGCTTCTTCTTTTTTTCCAAGGGCGAGCAGGGCTGTGCCGCGATTGTAGAGGAAGTAGCCATCGTCGGGTGCGAGCGTGAGAGCGGCGTCGAATGCAGCGAGTGCGTCCTCGTTTTTACCGAGCAAGAGAAGTGCGTCGCCGCGCCGGTTGTGGGTTTGAGCCGTGAGCAAAGAACGCTGCGGATTTTCCGAGGGCACGCAGTCTCCGATTGCGGCTAGAATCAGGTCGCAGTTCTGAAGAATGGATTCGGCGTGTAGTGCGGCAGATTTCTGATTACGGAGGGATTCCTTTAATTGATCGAGCAGCGTGGTGATTGGTATCACGACTTTTCCGATGGGGCCGTTTTTACGCGTGTAACGCCGGATGCCTTCGATGCAGTGGGGGATGTCGCCACGGGCGGCGAGTTTGTTGATTTCGGTGAGCGTCGGAATGGGAACGGGCTGGCCTTTCGGAATGATTTCCTCTGCGGGTTTAGTCGCGTCTGTGCCTGCGAGAAAGATGTCCTCGCCGATGAGACGCGAATATTCGGCAGGGATCTGTGCACCGCCAGATCGCTCCATCACCCCTGCGCGCGTGCGTTTGAAGACTTGCTCGATGGTGAGGCCGGGGGTGCGCAGATGGGTGATGAGTTCGGAGGTGTAGAGGCCGTTTGCACCGTCGCCGTCAGACGCGGCACGTCCGGCGTCGGTGGAAAATGCGATGAGCGATCCGGCGGGCGGGTTCATTTCCACGAGGCCGCCTGACTTCGTCGTGTCGCGGTTGGCGGGATTGCGCG
>CAIYUV010000250.1 GCA_903929475.1 uncultured Spartobacteria bacterium | reverse complement strand
TGTAGCGGCCGGAGTTCATGGGCCGGCATCGTCCACGGAGCCACTCCGAAATTCAAATGCGTGACATCCATTTTCATGCGCAACTCACGCAAACTTCGCTGCTAACAAAACACCGACCGCGCATCAACCGGACACCCGTGTTATCTTGCAGATATTCCGGAGCCAATTCAAACGGCCAAAACAGACGCAGACGGAAAATTCAGCGTCAAGGTTTCAAGCGGCTCATTCGTGCTGATGGCGTTTTCCAATCGAAAAGTGGGTGAAAAAAATGAATACTATAACTGGATGGTAAAAGTTACAGCTGACACGGACAAAAAAGTGCTTCTTACAAACGACAATCTTGCATCGAAAAACTCGCCCGCATCGCTGATTCATACGCCATCCGATGACGATGAAAGTCAATTTTCAAACATCAACGATATCGCTGATGTCGCAGATGTATTAGCCTATGACAAACAAGCGCAAGTTAAGATAGAGAAGGAAGCAAAAAAAGAAGCCGCCGAGGCCGCCGAGGCCGCGCAACAGGAAGTCGCGAAAAAAGAAGCCGCAAAAGCACAAATGGAGCGCGAAGCCGAGATTGCGGTCTTTCGTAATAATCCGAAATCAGCGCAGCAAAAGGCGATTGAACTTTTCCCCGATGTCGGCGTAGCTGGCTCTGCTCTCAATAAAGAATTTTTAGCACGTGCGGAGCGCTACCAGTCAGAGAAAAAGGAGTTTTTTGCTCAACCAGATTGGCCAGTGCGACTCGCCAAGGAATGCAGCGAGGCATTGGCAACAAAATCGGTGCCGAAATAAGCACCGTCACAAAGCAGAAATAGGGGCGGACAGATCAGGAAGTAGGGACAGAAGATTATTTGCATTTCGCATGGGTGTGGACTGTGGCGGTCGTGTTGGCTCTGGTGCCTTGTTAGCCCCTTGGTTCATACTCTTTTGCCATGGCTCGGACGACAACTGATGCTTGCTCGATTCTCTTCATCAATAACTCAACATTCCCAATCTCGCTCGCGGTCTGTTCGGGTGGATGAACGTAGCTTGTGGAAAATACTCTGTATGCCACTCCTGCACGGAGCGCCCTGAGCTTAGGAATGTGGATGCAATCCCACTTATCTCCATGAGCGCCGTCGTAGTCCGACCAGTAGTGCGAAATCTCTCGTCGAAAGGCGACGGGGCCGAACATGAAATCCAAATCGTAGCCGACGAGGTAGCGTGCCGCTAATCGCACTATCGCATAGGCGTGAGCTTGCTCTGGTGGATATGACTCCAAGCTCGTGCGATTGAACATGACCATCTGTGTCTCTTGCCCCTCAACCGTGTCCAGCGCGAGGTGGAGATCCCAAATGAGCGGGTGCTTTTCTGGCTCGGTCCAAATGAGGAAATCGCTTGGGTCCGTCGCGAACTCAAGGGCGCGAGATAAAGCCTCGCGACGTGAAACTCCCGTGCACACCGAGTCATCTTTACACCGAGCCTCTTGCTGGAAGACGTGCGCTCCCGTGTCCTTGAGCGGCATCAAGTCAGCCTCCAACGAGCGGTCGTCTAAAACAACGACGGTGAAGCCGCGCCTGACGGCATCGGCGACGAGACACCTCGCAAACCCGATACGTGCTACTTTCCACTTCTGATCATGCCGGAAAGCTGTAGTCGTAAATAGAACCTTCCTCATTGGTGTTTTTGGCTATCGAGTGTATCACAAATAGATCCGTTGTTTTGGTGAACGACTTTATAGGCGACAGATTTGTTGGAAAATCATGGGGAAAGGCGTTCATGGGGACGGTTTTTGCGCAGGCGGCGGGCTCAGGCAATCAAATTGTCCATAAGCGGCTGGCTGGAAATCGCGCAGATGTATTTGATGCGATTGCCCGGCTCGGCACAAACAGAATGCAGCGGTTGGCCTATCCTTGGCCGATTCGGAGAGCGCCATTCCTGTCTGATAGATTATTTCACATCGGCCTTTGGCCGAATCCCTGAAACCACCCATCCAAGAAGATAGCCCAGTGCTTCAGCGCTGGGTTCCCGCACACCAACGAAGCCAAAGTCCCGCAGGGACGGCAGAACGGCGTTCCATCCCTCGATTTCACGCTTGGAGCGTGCGATGGAAAATGGACGTTCTTTTCAAACCAAGAAACTCCCATGCACTCCCTCGCAAACATCCTCGTCCACGCCGTCTGCGTTGATGGATGTTGATTTCTCGCGCAAAGGCGCAAAGACGCCAAGCGATGGAAGGTGACGCCCGTCTCCCAAATGAACCCTCTTTGCGCCTTGGTGTCTTTGCGCGAGGAGAACAAGGTTTTGACCAATCATTCTACGGTCAATGCCTGCTTGATAGAGCCTCAGCGTCTGGCTAGTTTCGCGCCATGCAAAAAGAACGTGTTGCAATTTCTCTGGCCGATTTGAGGGGGCAGTTGCGTCCGTTTTGTGAGAAGCATGGGATTCGCAGGCTGGACGTTTTTGGTTCTGTCGCACGCGGGCAGTCACGGACGGACAGTGATGTGGATTTGCTGGTGACGCTGGACGATTCGGCCCCTGTCACCACTTCCGAGCTGCTGGAAATGGCGGGCGAGGCCGAGGAATTGGTGGGTGCGCCGGTGGATTTCGTATTGCGCCGCTCGCTCGATCAATCACCGAACCCCTACGCACGCGCGCACATTCTCTCCACCGCAGTCTGCGTTTATGGAAGCTGACCAGATCGGGCGGCTGCGCGACATTCTCGAAGCGTCGCGCCTAATCGCCTCGTATGTGAAGGACACGACGGAGGCGGATTTCCGATCCGACACGCAAAAGCAGGATGCCGTGGTCAGGCGCATCGAAATCATCGGCGAAGCCACCGCCCATCTGAATGACGAAACCCGGCGCAACACTCCCGAGTTGCCGTTCCGAAAGATGCGAGGGATGCGAAACATCGTGGCGCATGATTATGCGAACGTGGATGTGGGCATCGTCTGGCAGGTCGCCACCGTTCATGTTCCCGAGATATGCGCCGTTCTGGAAAAGTTCTTTTCCTCGCACGGGCAATCCCCACCACCTGCAACTGCGTAAGCACGCCACCGCCCGCTTTCCTTTTGCGGAATGGGGCGTTGCTTTTCCCCCGGCGTTGCGCTGGGGAGGATTGTGCAGGCGCTCTGCGGGTGCTAAATGGCGGGGAGGGTTTTCGGGCTGGCGCGCATCACTGTGGCGGAGGAGGGGGGTCGGGCTCGGCGCTGACGACTTTGGGTTTTCCGATGAGGCGGTTGCTGCCGACGACGCGGACTTCGATGACGTGCTGGGCGTTGTTTCGCACCCACTTGGGTAGTTCGGCATAGTAGCCGTGTTTGCCGTTGCCGTAGCCGCGCTCGATGAGGTCGGCGCGATCCAGATTCGCAGGGACGCGGACGACCCAGCCGTAGTCCACATAAACGTCCACGAGCAGGCCGCCGTCTTTTTTGTCCCGCTGCCACACATAGCCTTCGACGGAATAGGCATCGGCGCGCTCGACCACTTCATCGTGCGCAGGTGGTGGCGGAGGAATGAGGCGTCCGCTGAAAATGAGCATCCCGAAAACGATGATGTGGAAAGTGAGCAGCCGCGCAATCCATCGCCCGCGTGGCGAGTCGGGCCACCATTTGCTGACTTTGTTCCAGCGCGAAAATACATCGTAACCGGTGACGAGCACGGCGTGGTAAAGGCCGTAGATGAGGTAGTGCGGCGCGATGCCGTGCCACACACCCATGATGCCGAAGGTGAGGAATGTGCCGAGCGTGCCGGCGGTTTGTTTCCCGCGAAACCACTTCCCTTTCGCCGCCGCGAGTTGGAAGCGCATGTGGACGTGGTCGCGCAGCCAGAACGACAAGCTCATGTGCCACCGCGCCCAGAAATCGCGGATGTTGCGCGCTAGGAACGGGGCGTTGAAATTTTCCGGCGTGTGGATGCCGAGCAGCCGCGAGATGCCCACGGCAAATGCAGTGTAACCTGCAAAATCGAAGAACAAAAACAGCGTGTAAACATACGCGTAGCCCGCGCACGCCCACGCCCCGCTCGCTTTCATCAGCGGTGCGCGCAGGTGCTGGTCAATCAACGCGGCGAGGATGAATTTATACAGGAACCCGCGCATGACGCGCTGGATGGCAAAGTCCAGATCGTTGAGAAATTCGGCACGCGTGCGCTGCTTCATCCAGTCCTGCGCAAAGCGGCGGTAACGGTCAATCGGCCCCGATGAGATCGCGGGAAAGAAAAACAAAAACGCGAAGAGCTGCCCCGGCGCGAGTTGCTTCACCACGCCGTCGTGAATGGAAAAAACAACATCCAGCGCGCGGAACGTGACGTAGCTGATGCCGAGAAAACCGAACGCGCTCTCGACGGAAAAGAATGGCAGCAGCTTCGACGCGCAGAGCGGTGCGAGCGCCAAAAGCATCGCGACATAAAACGTGGCGCGCGATTTCCAGCGCAGAAAAACGAGGCACGTCGCCCACAGCCACAACGCCGAGAACAGGAAAACATAGAGCGGCGCAAACTGCGTGGCCTCCGCCTGCTTCCCCCACGGTTGCAAAGTTTCCGCGATGCCGACTTCCGACAGCTGCAGGCCCGCGATGCGCAACACCGCGCTGTCCGGGCTGCTGAAAATGAAACCCAGCACCGGCAGCGTGATCACAAAACACCATCGCGCGCTCGCCTTTCCGAGCAGGCCAAGCGCGACGACCGGCACCACGGCGTAGAGCAGGAGCAGGCCGAAGAATGTCCAGTTTGCGAAGGGCGTCATCCGAGCAGTTCCGCGAGTTTCTTCCGGTCGGCCTTGCCGTTGTTGTTCATCGGGAAGCTGGGGAGGAAATGAAATTTGCGCGGCACCATGTAGGCGGGCAGGCGTTCGCCGAGGCGCGTCTTGAGTTTCGCCGCCTGCTCGAAGTCGCTGCCTTCCTTCGCGCCAGCGAGCACGACGAACGCCGCAAGCGAATCCACTACGTCATGCTTTTTCACCGGCAGCACGACGGCGTCCGCAATCTCCGGCAGCGCGCGCAGGTTGGCTTCGAGGTCGCCGAGTTCGATGCGGTTGCCGTGAAGTTTGATCTGCCCGTCCATGCGGCCTTCGCAAAAGATGAGTCCATCGCGGTCACGTCCCCAATCGCCGGTGCGATAGCAGCGCGTGCCTTCGAATGGCGCGAACGCCTTCTCCGTGAGGTCGGGGCGACCGAGATAGCCGGGGCTGACATTTGGACCAGCGATGACGATCTCGCCGCGTTCGCCAGACGGCACAGGCTCGCCTTTTTCATCGCGAATGATGATGCGCGTGCCCGGCATCACGCGCCCGATGGGGAGCGGGTTCCACTGTGCGAGCAGTTCGCGCGTCACTGGCACGCCCGTCACCGCGACAGTCGCCTCGGTCGGGCCATAGGTGTTCAGGATTTCCACACCGGGGAACCGCTCCAGCATTTGCGCGGCTGTCTCGGGCGCGAGCGTTTCGCCGCAGAAGAAAACGCGACGGAGCGCAGGCAGCATCGTGGAGTTGAAGCTCTTTTCGATGCAGCACATCTGCGCAAACGACGGCGTGCTCATCCACTGCGTCGCGCCGCATTTTCCCAACGCCTGAAAGAGCGCACGCAAATTCGTGGCGAGTTCCTTGGTGAGCGAGAAGATCGTATTGCCGGTCGTCAGCGCGAGATAGATGTCGTGAACGCTGAGGTCGAAAGTGAACGGCGCGTGGTTGAGGAAAACTTCGCCCTGCGGCGCGAAGTCGTGCGCGCCCTGCATCCACGCGAGGTAGTGTTCGAGATTCGCGAGCGTGATGACGACGCCCTTCGGCTCACCCGTGCTGCCGCTCGTGAAGAGCACGTAAAATGGATCGTCCTCCTCGACGCGCCGGTCGCTCTCGTAAGTCGCACCGTTCGCGGAAAGCTCCGCCACTTTTTCCGGCGTCAGCAACACGCCCGCGCCGGAAATTTCCATGACGCGCTGCACGCGGGCTGGCGGCGTCGTGTAATCAATCGGCGCATAAGGCCGCCCCGTTTTCACCGCAGCGAGAAACGTGACGAGCATCTCCGGCTCTTTGTGACCGTGGATTGCGACGGGCACACGACGCTCGCCGAGTTCGCGATCCAGCCATAGGGCCAGCGCATCCGAGCGCGCGGCGAGTTCGCCGTAGGTGAGCGTGCGCTCGTTGCTGATGTGTGCGATGTGCTCCGGCGAAGTGCGGCTCCAATGCGCGATGCGGTCGAGAAGATGCATGGCTAAAATTCCTGATACACAAACTCCGGCGTGTCGAATTTCCCGCGCCCATACATCACCAGCAGCGTGGAAATCAGCGCGAGATAGTAGAGCGTGAGCAACGCGACGCGCGCCCTCGGATGAGCCTCCAGCCAGCGTTTCGCGGCATCCATCACGCAGCGAGACGACGCTGCACGTCAGCGACAAATTTCTCCGGCGTCGCCCACGCCTCGCGATCAAATTCCGCCGGCGAAACCTCCACCCCCGCCTCCTGGCCGAGCGCGACGATGAGTTCGACGGTCTTCATCGAGTCGAGAATTTGCAGATCATAAAGCGCGAGACCGGGGTTGCTGCGCACTTCATCGGTCTCGGCCACACGGGCGAGCAGTTCGAGGATTTGTTCGTTGTTCACTAGTTCGTATTTCGGTGGAAAAAATCATCCAGTGCCTTGTCGTAAAGCACCCAGCCCTTCGATCCGGGATGATCGAGATGGTCTGCGAAGAAGGTAGGGTCTTCCTCGAACTGCTGGAAATAGACGAGTTCCATGTTGTAGCGCGAGGCCAGTTCCGTGAGTTTTTCGCCATACTTGTTGCGCGCCTTCGCGGAGACGCCTGTGATTTCGAGATCCGTCCCGTGGAGCGGCATCGAAAGCAGCATCGGCTGCGCACCGAGTTCGCGCAGGGTGCGCAGGACGAGACTGAAGTCGTCCCACTCATCCGCAGATGTAAGTGCGGCGATGAAACTCGCATCGCGCGAACCTTTCGGGCGTGTGGCGAGTTTGGCATCCTTCGCCAGTGCCTTTTGCTGACTCGCACGTCGAAGCACTTCCTTCCAGTTCACTCCGCCCGGTTTTTCCGGCTTCGCGTCGGGGCCGACTGTATTGATGATCCGCAGCCCCGCTTCAATGTGATCCTGCGCACGACCCACTACGTTACTGAACTGCCCGAGCGGCCATATCGCACCGTAGAGGGCGCGATCCAAATCCGTATTCCCGGCAAGGCGATCCAGCGCAAAATCCAGAAGCCAGTTTCCATCCGTCGTCGCCGAATACTGGCGCATCCGCACCGCAGCATCATGCTTGAGTTGCTGCGAAAGGGCATTGCTGAACGCCAGCTCCTGTGCCTGTAGCGCGCTGAAATTCCCTTCGTAAAAATCCTCGTTCACATTATCCGAGAAAAAGAAACTCGGAGAGATCGAGATGGCGACCTTCTTCCCGCGCATCGCGTCACCGACCGCAGCGAGCTTGAGCAGATTCGCCAGCGAGATCGTGCCCGCCTTTCCCACGGGAAACACACGGAAGCCGGTGGGAAATTGCGAAAAGAAATCCGTCGCACGATTCGGGACTTCCTTCACCAGTTCCGAGCTACCGTAGAGCACGAGCAAGTCGGGCTGCTGAAATGCCGCCTTTTGCAGCGCCACGCCCTGTAGCTTCACGTCGCTCAATTCCGGCGCAAACGCATAGATGTAGCGATGCTCCGCGCGCTCGCAGATCACGAGCAGCATGGACACGACCGCGCCCGCAATGAGCGCGGCGAGGCTGACAGCTTGTAGGTGGGTCCTGTTAGCGTTCACAGCGTGCGCCTGTTAGAATGCGCGAAAGTGCCCTTCCTTAGAGCAGAGAACGCCCTCTTTTACAAAGCTGGAATTGCCCGCGCCAGCACCCGCGCCAGATCGGCGGCGGCGCGTTGGCCGGTCTCCAGCACCTCCGCGTGACCGAGTTCGCCTGCGTGCAGACCGGCGGCCCAGTTCGTCAGACACGAAAATCCAGCGACCTCAATCCCCAGCGCCCGCGCCTGAATCGCCTCCAGCACCGTGCTCATTCCCACTGCATCCGCGCCCAGCGTGCGAAGCATCCGCACCTCGGCGGGCGTCTCGTATTGCGGCCCGGGCAGACCGGCATAAACGCCCTCGTGCAGCGTCACGCCCAACTCCCGCGCTACAGTCGCGAAATGCGCCCGCAAACTCCGCGCATACACTTCGCTCATGTCGTGAAAATTGGGCCCGCCCACCAGTGGCGACGTGTGCGTGAGATTCAAATGATCCCCCAGCATCATCCATGTGCCGGGCGCAAAAGCCGGATTGCACGTCCCCGCCGCGTTCGTAAGCACCAGACGCCGCACACCGTGTTCCGACATCCAGCGCACATGGGCCGTGACCTCCGCCGCCGTGCGCCCTTCATACAAATGCACACGCCCCTGCGCCGCCAGAACGAGCACCCCGCCGATTTTTCCAAAAACAAACCGCCCCGCGTGTCCCGCCACACTCGATTGCGGCAACCCCACAATCTCCGAGTATGGCACGGAAGCTGTCACTTCCATCTGCTCGACGAAACTTCCGAGACCGGAGCCAAGAACCAGCCCCCAAGCAGGACGCAAAGATTGCCAGGACATGCGCGGAGGATGCGAAGCCCCACGCAAGAGCGCAAGCATCGGCGCGACCTCCGCGCTAACAGTCTGCTGAAACTCGTCGCTATCGTGGATTACGGGGATGTTTGACCTCGGATGTCACGGATTCCACGGATTTTTCCGATGACGCGTCCATTCATCCATCCGTGCACATTCGTGTCATCCGTGGTAAAAACATCACGGCATCCACGTTTTTCAACTGTCTCCCAAATTTCCGTTGGACAACTTTTCGGGGCACTGCCAGTTTCGCAACGTCTCGGCGAGAGCCGGGGCAATAAAGTGAGGGGATTTAGCTCAGTTGGTAGAGCGTCTCGTTCGCAATGAGAAGGTCAGGGGTTCGAACCCCCTAATCTCCACCACTTTTACTCCGCCAGTCGGCGGTTTACACCATTCCACATGGATATCGGTAAAGTGGAGCGCGTCCTTCAAGGAGCGGCGACATTCCTGTCGCCGACCTCGCTGCGCGAAGCGCCATTCTTCCCATGCGCGACAACGGAAAAGTTAGGCGCTGCGCGCGGATATGAACGGCGACAGAAATGTCGCCGCTCCTTGCGCAAGCGTGGCCGCTGGATTCCAACGACAAAGAGACATAATTGGTATCACTTCCACTGCGTGGCGAGGTTCACGAGCGTGCGCACGCCGAAGCCGGTCGCTCCACGCGCAATCGCAGCACCATCGCGCGGACGGCGGGCGGCATAGGCGATGTCGAGGTGCGCCCACGGCGTAGGCTCGGCGAAAACTTTGAGGAAAGCGGCGGCCGTGCAGGCACCGGCGAGACGGCCACCGGCGTTTTTGATGAGCGCGACGTCGCTGCGGATTTGCTCGTCGTATTCGGCGATGAGCGGCATAGGCCACAGACGTTCGCCTGCGTCTTTGCTGGCGGAAAGGAGTGCGTCGCGGAGCTTGTCGTCCGTGCTCCAAAGTCCGGCGGTGCTTTCGCCGAGCGCGACACCGCAAGCGCCGGTGAGCGTGGCGGCATCCACGATTGCGGTCGCGCCCAGATCGCGCCGTGCGTAGGCGATGGCGTCGGCGAGAATCATGCGGCCCTCGGCATCGGTATTGACGATCTCGACGTGCTTGCCGTCGTAGCACGTAACGATGTCGCCGGGGCGGTAGGCGTTCGCGCCGACCATGTTTTCGGCGGCGGGGATGAGGCCGACGATGTTGCGTTTCACGCCGAGTTTCGCGATGGCGAGCATCGCGCCGAGCACAGCGCAGCCACCGCATTTATCCCAAATCATCTGTTCCATGTCCGCAGCGGGCTTGATGGAAATGCCACCTGTGTCAAACGTGACGGCCTTGCCGACGAGCGCGAGTGGTGCCTGCTTTTTCGGTCCGCCGCGATGCTCCAAAATGATGAAACGCGGCCCGCGTGAGCTGCCTTCGCCGACCGCGAGAATGCCACCGAATTTCCCAGCGCGCAGTTTGCGTTCGTCGAGCACGGTGCAGCGCAGCCCGGCTTTTTTCGCGAGCCACTGCGCCTCCTCGGCGAGCGTGGCGGGATAGACGACGTTGCCGGGGCGGTTTGCGATTCTGCGCGCGACGTTTGTCTGCTCGGCAACGATCTGCGCACGCTGTCCGTCCTTGCGCGCGGCGGTGACGGCAGCGGCGCGCACCACGATGTTCGCACGCTCGATGACGGGCGTTTTCTGTGTCTTGTATTCCTCGGAGCGGAAGTCCGCGAGCACGAGTCCTTCGACTGTCGCGCCCACGTGCGCAGCCCATTCTTCGAGATGGATGTTCAGCTTCGTGCGTCCGCTTTTTTTCAAAAGCATCACCGCCACGCCGGCGGCTTGCCGCAGCGTGTCAGCGTCCACTTTTCCCGCGTCGCCGAGGCCGATGCAGAGCATATTCTCCGAGTGGAGAAAAACGCTGCTCGATGGCTTCAGCGAAAGCTCGGCGGCAGTGACTCCGCGTGGGAGTTGCGCACGTTGCTCCGTCGTGAAAAAACGGACGGCAACAGCGCCTGCCTCGGGCTTTGCGGAGAAGGCGAGTTTCACAACTGCACGACTTGCACCGAGCGGATGTCCGGCTCGGCGAGTAATTCCTTAATCACCGCGTCGCCGGGCGCGTGGTCGAGATTTAGCACTGCGAGCGCCACCCCGCCTGCTTCGTCGCGACCGAGGCTCATGCTGGCGATGTTCACGCTGTGCTTGCCCATGAGCGTGCCGATCCAGCCGACCATGCCGGGTCGATCTTTATTTTCGTAAATGAGCAGCGCGCCTTCGGGACGGGCCTCAATGTGGCGTCCGTTGATTTTCACGATGCGGGCCTGCGAGCCGAAATGCGTGCCCGCGACGCTCACCCATCCGCCTTCGCCCGTCGCAGTGAGTTCGATCAGCTCCGCGAAATCCGCGCCGTTGCTCTCGCGGCTCTCGGTCACTTTCACGCCGAGCTGCTGCGCAAATGCGGGCGCGTTCACTTCATTCACACCACCGCCGCTCGCGACGCGGAGGAACGCTTTCAAAATCGCGCGCGTGATGGGCGTCGTGTCCTGATCATTCAGCTTGCCGGTGTAGTTGATGTTGATGCTGTCGCAGCGCTTCGCCGCGATCTGGCTGAGGAAATTGCCGAGCTTCGCGCCGAGTGCGATGTGCGGCCCGATGATGGCGAGTGTCTTGGCGTCCACGCTGGGCATGTTCACCGCGTTGCGCACTTCGCCACTCAAGAGCATCGCGCGAATTTGCTGCGCGACTTCGATGCCGACATTCTCCTGCGCCTCGACGGTGCTTGCGCCGAGATGCGGCGTGAGCACGATATTCGGCAGTCCGCGCAACGGAGAATCCGCAGGTGGCGGCTCCACTTCAAAAACGTCCAGCGCCGCCGCCGCGACGTGCTTGCTCTTCAAAGCATCGGCCAGAGCCTGCTCGTTCACCAATCCGCCGCGAGCGCAGTTGATGATGCGCACGCCCTTCTTCGTCTTCGCGAGGCGCTCGGCGTTGAGCATATTTTTCGTCTCCTCCGTCAGCGGCATGTGCATCGTGATGTAGTCGGCGAAGGGCAGGATGTCCTCCAGACGCTCGACCAATTCCACCTGCATCGCACGCGCGCGGCTCGCCGAAAGATACGGATCATACGCATGAACGCGCATCCCGAACGCAATCGCCCTGCGCGCGATCTCGGTGCCGATGCGGCCCATGCCGAGAATCGCGAGCGTCTTTTCATAAAGCTCGACGCCCTCAAAAGATTTCCGGTCCCACTTGCCCGACTTCATCGAGGCGTCGGCCTGCGGGATGTTGCGCGAAATGCTCATCATCAGGCTGAACGCGTGCTCCGCTGTGCTGATCGTATTTCCCGCCGGGGTGTTCATCACCACGATGCCGCGCTTCGTCGCTGCATCTACGTCAACATTGTCCACGCCCACGCCGGCGCGGCCCACGACTTTGAGTTTCTTCGCTGCTTCGATCACCTTGGCGTTCACCTTCGTCTGCGAGCGCACCACGAGGCCGTCGAATTCCCCGATGATTTCCAGCAAGGCGTCTTCCTTGAGGCCGGTTTTCACCGTCACGTCAACAAGACCGCCCTCCTGCAATTCCGCGACGCCGCGTTCGCTGACTGGATCGGCCACTAAAACTTTTGGTTTGCTCATAGATGTGTTTTTGAAAAAGGGCGCGCAGTCTGTGCATCACACGCCCGGTGGCAAATCGAAAGTTGACCTTGCCCGCCTTTCGTCATTCGTCATTCAGCCATGCACATCGCCCGACTCCAGCTTGCCAACTCCACCGCCCTAGCCCGCCTCCACCCCGACGGCACTTATACTAAACTGGGCGGCGACCTTTTCTCCACGCTCACCGACACCGGCGAACGCATCACTGGCAAACTCCTCGCGCCCCTCGAACCTCGCGCCATCCTGTGCATCGGCCTCAATTACAAAAAGCACGCCGAGGAAACCAACGCCCCCATCCCAAAACACCCGGTGCTCTTTTTCAAAAATCCCGGCGCACTCCAAAATCCCGGCAACCCCATTCTGCTCCCCCGCAAGCTTCGCAGCGACAAAGTGGACTACGAATGCGAACTCGCCGTCGTCATCGGCAAAACCGCCCGCAACGTCTCCCGCGAACGCGCCTACGACTACATCCTCGGCTACACCTGCGCCAACGACGTGAGCGCCCGCGACTGGCAGAAACAGGACGGCGGCGGACAATGGTGCCGCGGCAAGAGTTTCGATACATTCCTGCCGCTCGGCCCCGTCCTCGTCACCGCAGATGAAATCGCCGACCCGCACGCGCTTTCCATCTCCACGCGGGTGAACGGCGAAACGCTCCAGCACTCCAGCACCGGCGACATGATCTTCGACATCCACACGCTCATCGAATTCCTCAGTGCCAGCACCACACTCCTCCCCGGCACTGTCATCCTCACCGGCACGCCCTCCGGCGTCGGCATGGCGCGCAATCCGCAACGCTGGTTACAGCCCGGCGACAGCGTGGAAGTGGAAATCACCTCCATCGGCACGCTCAAAAATACCGTGGTTGAGGAAGTCTGCTAAACGGGAAATCTCAAACGCTGTTCGGGCGTGGCCTTAGTTTATGGCCCGCTAGCGCAACATTTGGATTTGAACGGGATATCAGGCAGTTGCCCCGTGGATGTTTGGTTCGCTGGAGGCGGTGTTGCCTGTGATTTTTGTGCCGATGAGTATCACCGGGGTTGAGCTGAAGTTGCTGAGGCCACCGCCGTATGCGCTGCCGCCCCATGCGGTGTTGCCGGTGATGATGCTGGCCTTGAGTGTGACGTTGGCTGAGCCAAAGACGGCGATGCCGCCGCCGGATGCTTTGGATGAATTACCGAGGAACATGCCGGAGACGGCAAAGGTGCCCGTGCTGCCAAGCGCCACGCCGCCGCCATTGTCGGCGGATGTGTTGTTTTTGAACAGGCTGCCGAAGATGCTCGCGGTTGTGGTGGTGCGCAGGTATAGCGCGCCTCCGTCGCTGCCTGTGGATTGATTACCGAGAAATTTCGATGCTTTGATGGCGATTTACCCCGCGCACGCCAGCGGAGTAGCCGCCGGGCGATGTGGGAGTGACCATGCCGAGGACGCCGCTCACGCCGCCATTTGCACCGATGCCGTTCGCGTTGGACGCTGCTTTTCCCACGACGCCGCTGGTCGAGCCGGTGCCCGAGGTATTGCTCCCTTCGAGCGCATTGCCTGTTCCTGTATTAAATGCGAGGATGCTGCTTTGCGTCGTGTTGGCGGTATTGGTGAACGGTGCGTAGATGCCCGTGGTGTTGATTTCCAATTCGGCGAGGTGGCCAGTTGCCACATCCTCTTTGCTGGGGATCGTCGCGAAAAGCAGCGAGCCGACGGGTGCGACAAAAGCGATGCCGTTATTTGGGGTCATGCCGCTCAGCCAGTCTTTCACAAGCGCGGTCACGTCGAGTGTGAGGAATTGTTTTTGGCTTGTCGCGTCGAGCGCGACGCCCGTTGCCTCCAGTGCGCCGAGGGTGGGCAGAGCATTTGCCTTCAAGGTTTTTTCCTGCCAGGCACTGGCGACTTCATAGACATCAAATGTTCCGGGCTTAATGACGTGATCCACCCACACCCTCAAGGTCGCAGACGTGACTTGAGAACCCGTCGTCCCTGCGGGAAGCGTGCCGAGGCTGAATCGGAGATAGACGTTTTGATCCTTCTTCAGCGGGAGCGTCTTGCTCAGGCCGAAATTGGAAGTTGGTTTGAGTTTAATCGAGTAGGTGTCGTCTGTGAGGACGGCCTGGGTGGCCCGGCTTTCATAGCTGAAAAACAATGCAGCCAGCGCCACGAGGGAGTTCAGTGTGATGTGTTTGTGTTTCATAGCGCGCTCTGGTTTGCACGACTGGCGGGCAAATGCAATAGTTGCTTTGAGGCCATGGCGAAACCAGAAATGCCGACAGTTCCCTCGTCACAAGAGAATACGAAGTAGGAGGCGAAGATATTTCCTTGAAGACAGGCGGTAGGTGCGGGTGTAGTTGTTGCGCCATGCCATTTTCCATCAGCGGTTTTTTCCAATGTGTGTTGTTGGGGGTGGTTTGTGGGTTTGGTGTTTTGCAGGCGGCAGACCCATCGGGCGAAGTGAAGCCGGTGGCTGTCGGTCAGCACAAACTTGGCGAAAATTTCACCAATTCCATCGGCATGAAACTGACCTGGATCGCGCCGGGTGAGTTTGTGATGGGAAGTCCGAACAGGGAGGTGGGCAGGGAAGGGCATGAATCCCAGCACAAGGTGACTTTAACGAAGGGTTTTTACATGGGGATTTACACGGTGACTCAGGCCCAGTGGAGAGTGGTGATGGGAGAGGGCGCGAGCAGGTTCAAGGGGGATGATTTGCCTGTGGATGAGGTGGTGTGGAGTGATGCGGTTTCTTTTTGCAAGAAGCTGAGTGAGAAGGAGGGCAGGCGGTATCGTCTGCCGACGGAGGCGGAGTGGGAGTTTGCCTGCCGGGCGGGGACGACGACTGTTTTCAACACGGGTGATGGTGAGGCGGCGCTGGGTGAGGCGGGGTGGTTCGCCGGCAATGGTGACACGGATAGCACGCACCCCGTCGGCCAGAAGAAGCCGAATGCGTGGGGGCTTTACGATATGCACGGGAATGTGTGGCAATGGTGCAACGATGGCTTTGGTCCGCATCCCCATGAGGCGGTGACTGACCCTGTGGGTTCTGCGGATGAGAGCCGTCATGTGTTGCGTGGCGGGGACTGGCGTTGTGCTCCCCGGTTCTGCCGTTCGGCGAAACGGTTTGGTAGCGGGCCCAATTACCGGGATGATGTCTTCCGTGGATTCCGTGTGGTGTTGTCTCCGGACGGGGAGTGATGGTTTGCACGGAACTCGTTTTGCGGAATGTGTTTTGGATGGCAGTTCCGTGTGGGGCTGAATGACGGCTTTTCGACACAATTTTGATACTGGCCGGGATGATTTCAGGAAACCCGAACGCCGCGATGGAGACCCGGAGGGTCTGACGGAGACAAGCCGGTGGCGTCAGCCCCCGGATGATGTTTATGATGAACAAGAGCCCCGGCAGGGGCGCGGGAAAGCATGGTTCCGTTTTCCATCGCCCCTGCCGGGGCTTTGGTCATTTTATCCGTGAACCGGTGGTTGTCACCACCGGCTAATTTCGCGCTGTCCCTCCGGGACAAAACGGATGCACGCCACATGAAAAGGTGGGATTCGGGATGATGCGAGCGTTCAAATGATGGCACGAATCATGTTTATTATAAAAGCTGGAATGACGCCCAACCTTCGCCACTTTTGGTTCATTGTTGTTTTGCTTGTTTCGCTGACTGCGGGACGGGCGGTGACTTTGACGGGCGAGGAGCAGCAGCTTGCGAATCTGTTGACGACGGCGAGCGGGCAGCAGCGGAACAAGGGGGCGATGCATCTGGATGAACGGCTGGTGGCGGTGGCCCGTGCGAGGGCGATGGACATGGCGAAACGCGATTATTTTGACCACGTGAACCCGGATGGGAACGGGCCGAACTATCTTGTGCGGGCGGCGGGTTATGCACTGCCTGCTACGTATTCCACGGATCGAAAGGCCAACAGCATTGAGTCCATTGGCGGCGGCTACATGAGTGCGCAGGAATGCTGGGATGAGCTTTTGAAGTCGCCGCCACACCGCGCGCACCTGCTGGCGCAGGAGCCGTTTTTTAAAGACCAGACGAGTTATGGAATCGGGCATTACTACGATCCGAACAGCACTTACTGGCACTACTGGGTGATCATCACTGCGCCGCCCGCGCCGGTTTCCGCGCTGACGATTGCCGCGCCGGTGGCGGGGGCGAGGGTGACTTCGGAGACATTGAGCGTGCGCGGGAGTGTGAGCGGCGGCGGGATGTTTTCCGCGCTGCAATTGCGCCTCGATACGCCGGCGGGCGAGGGGACTTGGATGAATTTGTCGCTGCCGACGGCCAGCGGCGTGGGGCAGTGGACGGCGACGGTTTCCGGCCTGCTGCCGGGGGTGAATACGATTCGTGTGCGGACGCTGGATGCGAAGGGAGCGGTGGCGCTTTTGACCGGATGCCCGGTGCGGCTGGTCATTTTGAAACCGCTCACGGTGAGTGTGGATGGCGCGGGCAGGGTGACGGATGGTTTTGCCGGAACGACGAATCGTGCCCTTGGATTGAACTACACGATTTCGGCGATGCCTGCCGCGGGATTGATTTTTGACCGCTGGGAGGGGCTTCCCGCCACGCCGGGCCGGGATTTCCACCGTGCGACGCAGACTTTTGTGATGGCCGAGGGACTCTCACTCACGGCGCATTTTATCACGAATCCGTTCCCGGCTCTTGCTGCGAACTATGGCGGGCTTGTCGGGGGCGAAGGGGCGGCGCCCGATGAGAGTGGCGGGATTTTATTGAATGTGACGGCTGGAGGGGTTTTCACCGGGCGGCTTGTTTTTGCCGGAAAGACATACCCCTTGCTTGGTCGTTTCAACAGCGACGGCGATGTGTCGTTGAACATCGCACGCGCGGGAACGACGGCGCTGAGCCTTGCGCTTCACCTCGATGTCAGCGGAGTCGTGCAGGCAATCACGGGAACGGTGTCCGACGGAACGGCGGTTGTTGATTTGAGGGCGGACCGCAGCGGGCCGACCAAGGCGATGCGATTCACGGCGCGCATTGAGCCCGATGCAGTCAATGCGCCCGCAATGCAGGGTAGCGGTTATGCAACGGTGGCAATCAGAGCGGACGGCGTTGTGCGCGTGTCCGGCGTGCTGGCGGACGGGCAGCCGTTTGCATCCGGCACGTATTTCACGGGCGCCGGCGCGTTTTCACTGCACATTCCGCTGGCTGGCGGCGGGAGCGTGTTGCGCGGCAGTCTGGAAGTCGCGGGAGAAGCCATGGACGGCGTCCTTCACTACGACACGACGGCAGGGGAAAGCGTCCACCAGACAACCGGTGCGCGCTATGTGCCGCCAGCCGCCGGTGCGCCGTGCGTGCAATTTGGCGGTGTGAATTCCGGAGATGTGTCGCTTGCGGGCGGCGGCATTGCCAGCGCGATGAATCACGCCTTTTCCATCGGAGCCAACAGCCGCATCACGCTCGCAACACCGGTTCCTGCGGGATGGAATCTGAACGTAAATCCTGCCAACGGGCGTTTCGCAGGGACGTTCGTGCATCCACTCGGCGGAGTGCGGAAATTCAGCGGCGTCGTGAGCCAGAAGGACGGTGCCGGCTGGGGCTTTTTCCCCGGAGACGGCGGGGGCGGAAGCGCGATACTCGGCGCACAGTAATCTATTTCTTTTCCCGGTGTAGTCTCGAATGCACCCGCTGGATGAGCGAAGCCTTCTGCACGCTTTCGCGTTTGAGCAGCCACACCTGCGTTGCGCCGGGCGAGCGAAACAAATCCTCGGGCGTGGCGTGTTTCACATCGAGTCCCGGCACCGGATCAATGCCAGCTTTCCGCAGCACGTGCGTGACAAATGCCGAGCAGTAGATCGAACGATTGCGCGAAAGTGGATTGGGGCGCTTGCGCATCTGCGGGCGGTGCAGGGCGATGAGCGTGCCCATCAATTCCCGGAGCGAGTAACGCACCCTGCTCGCGACCATCTCCAGCGCCTCGCGGAATACGTTGCCGAGCTGTTCCTCTCCCATCGAAAAATCGAGCACGGCGAGCACCGGGTAATTTTCCTCATCCCAAAATTTCTCCGCCCGGTTTTCCTGCACACCGAGGCGGATGTTTTTCCGATGGAGTTCCAGATCGCTCTCAAAAACCCAGTGGTGTCCATCGTGCCGCTGGCCTTGAAACAGAAATGCGTGCGACCACAGGCTGCGATGTTTTTCCTCGTCCACATGGCGCTGCGCCAGGGTGATCATCCTGCTGATGATGTCGGCACCACCCGCCAGGCCGACGCGACCGGGTGCGGCGTGTGATTCGAGAAACTCGCGGTTGCTCATGCCTGTTAAAATCCGGGGTTCATTCATCCCTCCCGTTTGACGCACAGAGCACGCCCCGGCAAGCGTCGAGTAGCCGTCTGATTGGCCCCGGATTTGCTTAGTCAGGCGCGATGTTGCCAGTCCTATCGAACCCAAAGCAGGTGGAGAGTGAGCCTGCGCTTGCTGCTGTCATGGCGGCTTGTGAAATCAGCCGGTGCTGGGCGGTGGTGAGCTTTGTTTTCGAGGACGCCTGCTGGTGCGACTGGCTTTATCGTGAATTCGATGGCGAGCGTGTGCCGCGAACATTGCAAGGCAAGCCAAGTCGAGACGGTCTTCCATACCCCGAACGGATTTCCGTTTCCCCCGACCCTGCTGATCCCGTCCAACTCGAGAACTACGCAGAGACGCTCCAAAATGCACAGCATCTCATCATCATTGTCTCACCGAGTTCTGCGCGCGCGGATGTGATTCAGGAGCACATGCGCATGTTCAAGTCGAAGGGCGGAGAAGAGCGGATCATCGCGCTCGTGGTGAAGGGCGAGCCTGCCTCGCCCGCTGCGGAGCCGGGGAGCGAGAAGGATCGCGAGTGGCTGCCGAAGTGGCTCGACTGGCGTTTTGAAAACAATGCATTCGCGCCCGCCGACCGCGATGAGCCTACGGTGGTGGACGCGCGACTGGGGATTTCCAGTCTCGCTGAAGTCCGTGCGAAACTTTTTGCCTCGATGCTCGAAGTGCAGGTCGCCCAGCTCGTGGAACTCGGAGTCATTATCCGTTCCTCTCCGAGCGAGCGCGTTCTGCATGGTGCGCAACAGCACGCCTCCGTGTCTCCGCCAAAGCCTGCTCCCACGCCGCGGATCGCTGTCGGACCACCTGTGCCGACGCCGGCGCACTCGCGCTGGCCTGTGGTGCTTTGCGGGTTCGCCGCGCTTGCCGCGCTGGGTTGTCTTGCGTTCTGGCCCGCGCCCGAATCAAGGCCCCTGCCGCTGCCGCTGGCCCCGCAGGCACCGTCGCCGCAGCCGCACGCGCAGGATGCGGTCGTGATGGCAGTCGAGCAAAAGCCAGTGCCTGTCGTTGAAGCAAAGGCACCTGTGGAATCCATTCCCCTGCCCGCCCTGCACGAATCAACGACTGCACAAATTGGGAGCACACTTCAGGTCGCACCGCTGGAGACTACGGCCCCGGCCCGGACGGAGCCTGCCGCTCCTCCGCAGGTGGATATTCCAGTCGAAGACCCCGCAGTCGCACGCAAGCGGTTCGAACTCGCCAGCAAACGAGACCGGTTGATTCGTCTTGCGGATACCAAGGTGGCTGCCGGCGACCAATCGGAGGCGCTGGAGGTTTTCGAGATGGCGATTGAAAGCGCCAAGGAAATCGTCAGCCTTGGCGATAAGGATCATGATTCAGTGATTGAACTTGCAGTCCTTTACCGCCGGCTCGGCTCGCTCGCATCCAATGTCAACTCGACCGCCGAGGCGCGCGGGCATTTTGAATCGGGACGCAAAACACTTCAGGCGCTGCGGGCGAGCGGGCATCTTCCAAAGGAGGGGGCGAAGGTGCTCGCTGAATTGGAGAGTGCGATTCGCAAGCTGCCGAAGGATTAGTGGCGCGAGTTTTACAAACGTGTGACGGATGTGTTTGCAGGATTGTGACAAGACATCCCTTGCCGCCGGGCGCATAGGATCGCACAGTCCCCACAGCTTTCATGACCAAACTGCAAAGCAAAAAAATCCTCGTGGCAGACGACGAGACTGATGTGCTCAACCTCGTCTGCGACAAACTCAAAGTGGCTGGCTTCAGCACGCTCCAAGCTGCCGACGGCCCGACTGCTCTCGAAAAAGCACGCGCCGAAATCCCCGCGCTCATCGTGCTCGACCTCATGCTCCCGGGCATGTCGGGCATCGAGGTGTGCAAGGCTCTGAAATCGGATCCGGCGACCAAGACCATCCCCGTGGTGATGCTCACCGCGAAGGCCGAGGAAGTGGATCGCATCCTCGGTTTCGAACTCGGCGCGGACGATTACATCACCAAACCGTTCAGCCCGCGCGAACTTGTTCTGCGCGTGCAGAGCGTCCTGCGCAGGGGAGCCGGCCCGATCACAGCGGCGGAGGTAATGAAGCATGGCGACATCCTGATTGATCGCACTCGGCACGAAGTGAAAGTGCGCGGCAAGGCGCTCGAACTCACGGCCACTGAATTCAAGCTGCTGCTCACGCTCATCGAGCGCCGGGGGCGCGTGCAAAGCCGCGATGTTTTGCTGAACGACGTGTGGGGCTACGAGAGTTCGATTGATACGCGCACGGTGGATACCCATGTCCGCCGGCTCCGCGAAAAACTCGGCAAGGCCGCCGACTCCATCGAGACCATCCGCGGCTTCGGCTACCGCATGGTGGACTTGGGGTGATTTTTTTGCGGGAAAAACTTTCCCGGCTGCTTAAGCTCCCGCCCTCATGTCCTGGCTCCTAGGCGCACTTCTCATCATCACGCTGCTCGTGTGGCTTGGGCGGGAGATTTTTTTCCGGCAGTGTGCCGAAAAGCTGGAGTCTCTTCTTAATGAACTTGCTCACGGGCGTGAGCCGGTGGATTTCCAAATCGAGGGTGCGCTTTCCGTGCATGGGAAGCAGGCGGCTTTAGTCGCGAGGGAGCAGACGCATCTGCGCCGTCAGCGCGAACTCGCCGAGGCGAATTTGCAAATCATTCTGTCATCCATGCAGGAGGGCGTGCTCGTGGCGGACAGCCGCCGCACTGTTCGGCTGGCGAATCCCGCCGCCATCAAGCTTTTCAATTTGCCTGCCAATGTCTTCGGCCAGCCCGTTCTGGATACGCTCCGTGAGCCTGCGGTGGATGGGATGATCGCCGCTGCGTTGAAAACCGGCGAGCCGCAGGAGAGCGAACTGGAGATCGCCGGCCGCAAGCCTCCGCTCATTCTCGTCGTCAATGTCACTCCGATGCGCGACGCCACGGGCGAGGCGGGCGCTCTCGTCATGTTCCGCGACATCACGCGCCTCACGCAACTTGAGCAGGTGCGGCGCGAATTTGTCGCCAACGTCTCGCACGAATTGCGGACACCGCTCGCCATTTTCCAGGGCTACGTGGAAAATCTCCAGGACGCTCCCGACATGTCCCCCGAGGATCGCCAGGAGACTTTCGCAATTCTCGCCAAACACTCGCAGCGGCTGAATGCGCTCGTTGAGGATCTTCTCATTCTCGCACGGCTGGAGGCGCGCCAGCACGAAATGGAATTCGAAACGCTGGAGGTCGCTGATTTTTGCCGCGAGCTCGCACGCGACTGGGCCGTGCGATTTAAAAAAAAGAACGTCACCCTGCATCTCGATATTGCAGAGCGCCTGCCAGTCATCGAGGGCGACAGGATGCGCCTCGAACAAGTCCTCAACAACCTCCTCGACAACGCGCTCAAATACACCCCGGAGGACAGCACGATTACATTCGGAGCCGCACTCGTGAACGGCATGGTGGATCTGTGGGTAAAGGATGAAGGGCAGGGGATTCTTTCCGCCGATTTACCTCACATCTTCGAGCGGTTCTATCGTGCGGACAAAGCGCGCTCCCGGGAACTCGGCGGCACGGGTCTCGGCCTCAGCATCGTGAAACACATCGCGCAGGCCCATGGCGGCAGCGTGAGTGCGGAGAGCACCTACGGGCAGGGGCTCGCGGTTCATGTGCGTCTGCCTCGGAACTAGCCGGGGATTTCGCGCAGGAGTTGTTCGTTCGTCGGGAATTTCTTGATGAACGACAACATGCGCTCGATGGCTTCGATCGGTTTGTGACCGGCGAGGCCGCGGCGGATGACGTTGATTTTGTGGAGCTGGTCGGCGGGGATGATCAGTTCTTCGCGACGTGTGCCGCTTTGCAGAATATCAATCGCGGGATAGATGCGCTGGTCGCTGATTTTGCGGTCGAGCACGATCTCGCTGTTGCCGGTGCCTTTGAACTCCTGGAAGATCAGTTCGTCCATGCGGCTGCCCGTATCAATAAGCGCGGTGGCGACGATGGTAAGCGAACCCGCTTCCTCCGTATTGCGGGCCGCTGCGAAAATTTTGCGGGGCGTTTCCAGCGCACGTGCATCCACACCGCCGGACATGGTGCGGCCTCCGCCGGCCATCGCGTTGTTGAATGCGCGGCCAAGTCGCGTGATGGAATCGAGCAGGATGAAAACATCCGCGCCGCTTTCGACGAGACGCTTTGCGCGCTCGATGGCGAGTGTGGCGATGCGGGTGTGGGACTTGATGTCCATGTCGTTGCTGCTCGCCCATAGTTCGGCGTTCGGGAAGTGGCGTTTGAAATCGGTGACTTCCTCGGGGCGTTCGTCCACGAGGAGGATCATGAGTTTCATATCGGGGTGATTTTTCAGCACGCCGTCGGCCATGTGATTGAGCAGCGTCGTTTTGCCTGTGCGTGGTGGCGCGACGATGAGGCCGCGCTGGCCTTTGCCGATGGGCGTGAGCAGATCGATGATACGCGTGGTGGTGCGATCGGGGACGGTCTCCAGCGGGATGCGCTCAATGGGGCTGATCGTCGTGAGGTCATCGAACGAAGGCCACGTTTTGGCGTTTTCCGGCGGCTGGCCGTTGATTTCGCGGATGGTGTTGATTTGCAGTCCGCGGCTGTTCTTGCGGGCCTCTACTTTGAGCCAGTGCCCGTCGCGAAGGCCGTAGCGTTTTACCAATTCTGGCGTGACGAAAACATCCAGTGGCGATGGCAGGAAAAGACGCTGCGGGTCGCGGATAAAGCCGAAGCCTTTGCCGGAAATTTCGCAATAGCCCTCGGCTTCGACGAGTTCCACCGGCTCATCCGGGCGCGCTTCCATTTGCTGGGGCTGTTGCTGTGAATCGTTCGGGTCGCGGTGTTCACGATGTTCACGCGGCTGGCGCTGGAAACGTTCACGCGGATGCCGCTGCTCGCGCTGCGGGTGTTGTTGCGGATGCTGTGGCTGTTGCTGCTGCTGCGGGCGCTGTTCCTGTCGCGGGGGATTTTGCTGCTGCTGCGCTGCGGGGGCACCGCTTGCGTGCGAAGCAGCGTGGGCTGCGGCCTTGGCGGCTTGCATCGCGGCCATGATGGCATCGAGCTGCGGTTTCTCGGTGGGGATCGGAATTTTTGCAGCGTGGAGAAATGCCTCCACTTCGCGCGGGATATAAAGCGGACGCGGTGCGCCTTGCGAACGCTGCTGGTGTTGCTGCGGTGCTTGTTGCGGTGCTTGTTGCGGTGCTTGTTGCGGTGCTTGTTGCGGTGCTTGTTGCGGTGCTTGTTGCGGTGCTTGTTGCGGTGCTTGTTGCGCAGGCGCGGCATTTCCTCGTGGCTGCCAGTCGCGGGGTGCGGGCGCTGGGGCTTGCGGTGCCTCTACGACGGGAACTGGCGCTGGCGGGGGAGTCACGGGTGCCGCGGGCACTGCTGCGACGATCTCGGGCGCTGGCTCTGTGGCTGCGGCTTTCTTGCGCGTGGCGCGCTTAGGTTTTTCCTCGTCGGAAGTCGCTGCGGCCTTGGCCGTCTTCTTTTTGGCGGCAGGCGTTTTCTTCGCTGTCGCCTTTGTGGCGGCTTTCTTTTTGGGCTCCTCGGTTGCGGAGGCGGTTGCGGCTTTTCTAGGCATGGATGTAAAAGTTTTTTGGTGTTGGCTGAAGGATCAGCCTGCGATGTTGGTCAGGATTGCTTCGGGGATGTCCGAATTGGCGTGGACGCTTTGGGCGTCGCGGTGGAGCACTTGTGGTGTCCGGCCATGTGAATGGGTTGGTTGAAAAAGGAAGCCGCTGGGATATTTCTCCGCCGTGATGGGTGAAGAGGATTGCTGGTCTGCTGCGAGAGAGAGACCAAACCACTGAGGCTTCCGACGCGCCGTAAATGGCCGAGAAACCCCGCGCCGTCAACGGGTTTTTTTGGCAATGAGTATACATTCATCGCTGGCCTGCGTGGGGCAGGCCGAAGACTTCGATGAAAAAAAGCTGGAAATCCCCGCGCTTGCGTCTCGCTGCCGTGTCTTCTTTACTCCGCGCCCTATGTCCGCTGAAGCCGTAAAACCACTTTACAACAACAAGAATCCCTTCCAGGCCACGCACCCGGTGAACATCAAGCTCACTGGCGCGGAGTCGGAGAAGGACACCCGCCACCACGAAATTTCGCTCGCAGGCTCGGGGCTCGTTTATGAAGCGGGCGATGCGCTCGCTTTGAAGGCGACGAATGATCCCGAACTCGTCGAACTCACCATCCAGGCCCTCGGTTGCACGGGCGACGAAACGGTGAAGGTGAAGGACGTGGAGAAGCCGCTGCGCGAGGCGCTCTTTCGCGACTACGTGCTGCATTTCGTGGAGAAAAAATTCATCGCCAAGCTCGCCGAGCGTGGCGTGGCGAAGATGGTGGAATTGAGCAAGCCCGAGAATGCAGCCGCGCTCACCGCCTACACAAATACGCGCCACGAGACGCGCGATTACGTGGACATCCTGCGCGAGTTTCCCGAGGTGAAACTGACGCCGCAGGAGTTTTGCGACACGCTCCGCGCGCTCGCCATCCGCCTGTATTCCATTTCGTCTTCGCAAAAGGCGCACCCGGAATCCGTCCACCTCACCGTGGCCACCGTCCGCTGGAAGGCACATGGGCGTGTGCGGGGCGGAGTGGCCTCCACTTTCCTTGCAGAGCGATGGTCCGGCGACATGACGGCGGGTGTTTTTGCGCAGACGCAAAAGCATTTCCGTCTGCCGGATGATCCGAACACGCCAGTCATCATGGTCGGCCCCGGCACCGGCGTCGCGCCCTTCCGCTCCTACTTGGAAGAGCGTCAGGCCACCGGCGCGCGCGGCAAGAACTGGCTGGTCTTCGGCGAACAACGTGCGGCGCAGGATTTCTTTTACCGCGAGCAATTCGAGCGCTGGCAAAAGGACGGCCTGCTCTCGCGGATGGACCTCGCTTTCTCCCGCGACCAGGCGGAGAAAATCTACGTGCAGCACCGGATGAAGGAAGCCGGCGCGGAGATTTGGAAATGGCTCACCGACGGCGCGTATTTCTACGTCTGCGGCGACAAGAACAAAATGGCCGCCGACGTTCACAACGAACTCATCGCCATCGCGCAGACCCACGGCGGCAAGAGCCCCGAGGAAGCAAAGGCGTTCATCGAGGAGGGTCTGATGAAGACTGAGAAACGCTACCGCCGCGACGTGTATTAAAAAGCCCGCGAGCAGTGCGGCCAGTTGCGCACTTGCCCGGACGCGAATCTTTGCAACAGTAACCCCATTGTGAAACCGCACTTCATATTCTCTCTCGCCGCCGTCGCGATGCTCACCGGCTGCAATTCCAAGAAAAATACTGCCGACGCCGATTCGGAGCATGCGCAGGAACAGGCGCGCATCGAACAAAACTGGCGCAAGCTCGCGGATGAAAAAGACATCGCCAAGAAAACCGCTGACGCCGAGGCCAAGCGCCTCTCCTTCGAGCGCGCGAAATTGGAAATAGAAAGGGAAGCCTTCGAGGTGGAAAAGAAAAGGCTCGCCGCTAACAACGCCCCTGCAACGCCGCCCGTTCCGCCCGCTCCCGTCGTCAGGGTGGAAAACAATCCGCCCGCCGGGCCTGCTGAGGACATCTCACAGGCGGAGCAGGAACGCATCAAGATCGAGGGAGAAAAAATGAGAAAGGAGAACGACCGCGCCACCGTCGAGGCCCGCAACGAAGCCGAGGACAAAGGATTCAACACCCTGCCTCCCAAATTGCCGGTCGCAGTGCCCGGCGTCGCCCGCGTCGGCCCCGTTCCGCAGCCCGTCCCGCCGTTCGCAGCGCAGCCGCTGCCGCAGCAGCCAAACGCGAAAGCCACACCCACACCCACGCCCACGCCGCGCCCGAATGATCGCTCGCGCAACGTCACGTCGAAGCCGCGTGAAAAGGGTCTCAGGCCCGTGGGACTGGATCCATCCGGCGGTCTGTAAATTCCCTACACCGCCTCCCCCGCTGCGTGGCCGCTCGCCCACGCCCATTGGAAATTGTAGCCGCCCAGCCAGCCCGTCACGTCCACCACTTCGCCGATGA
The DNA here is from genome assembly GCA_903929475.1 of uncultured Spartobacteria bacterium. Lineage (GTDB taxonomy): Bacteria > Verrucomicrobiota > Verrucomicrobiia > Chthoniobacterales > Chthoniobacteraceae > SXWH01. The sequence goes on along the minus strand of CAIYUV010000250.1, from coordinate 2,263 downwards.
AAAACAGCCCCGGCACGCGGCGCGACTCCATCGTCTTCGACGAAAGCTCCCCCGTATCCACGCCGCCGAGCGTCACCTCCGCCTTCGGGTAGCCCTCCGTCCCGCTCGCGCGAAACGGCCACGCGCGCAGCAGCCCCAGCACCTCGTCAAACTCCCGCTGCTTGTAATGCACCAGCGTCTTCGCCAGCGCGTGCCGTCCGCACCACGCATCCACGAAACGCCTCGGCATCCGCTCCGCCAGCACCGCGTCCAGCGAGCGCCCCATCGCCCGTGCCGATAGCACCACCGCCGACGCCCCCGGCTCCGCGAGCAGATCAAAAAACACCGTCTCCCCCTCGCGCCAGAAGCTCGAGATTTGCAGCACCGCCGGCCCGCTCACGCCGCGATGCGTGAACAGCATCGCCTCCGCAAACTCCGCATCGCCGCACCGCGCCACCACCGGCAGCGACAGCCCGCTCAGCGTATGCAGCGCCGAGTCCTGCTGCGCGAAAGTGAGCGGCACCAGCCCCGGCCTCAGCTCCGTCACCCGCAGCCCAAACTGCCGCGCCAGCCGGTGCCCGAAATCCGTCGCGCCCAGCTTCGCAAACGACAGCCCGCCCGTCGCCACCACCAGCGCATCGCACGTCATCGCACCGCGCGTCGTCTCCAGCCGGAACCGCTCCGCCTTTTCCACCCGCTCCACGCGCACCCCGCAACGCACCGACACGCCCGCCGCCGCGCACTCCGCCAGCAGCATCGCGATAATCTCCCGCGCACTCCCGTCGCAAAACTGCTGCCCCAGCGTCTTCTCGTGATACGCAATCCCGTGCCGCTCCACCATCGCCACAAAATCCCACGGCGAATAGCGCGCCAGCGCCGATTTGCAAAACTCCGGGCGCTCCGAAAGATAATTCGCCGCCGTCGCCCCGAGATTCGTGAAATTGCAACGCCCCCCGCCGCTGATCTCGATCTTTTTTCCCACCCGCTCCCCGTGCTCCAGCAACGCCACCCGCCGCCCGCGCTGCCCCGCCGTGATCGCGCACATCAGCCCCGCCGCCCCGCCGCCGATCACGACTACGTCAAAATGTTCCGCCAAATCCTGCATCCGCCGAACCTGCCCTTCCGCCCCGCCTTCCGTCGAGCAGCGAAAGCAGCCCCGCCCCCCGGAACTGCATGAAAAACCACCCCGCAGCGCAGTCGGCAGACGCAGCAAAGCCACGGCCCCTCCAGGCCACCCGGCTCCGTTCCACAAGCGTCCCCCCCGCGACAAAGGGGGACGCCCCCGGACGGCGCGGGGGCGTCCACGGATGAAGCGTGGACGTCCACGGGTGAGGCGTGGACGCTCCCAAAACCCCCATGAACCATCCCCCAACAGAGAAGAACCCCCATCAACCTCAAACCCCAGCCACCCGGAACGCGCCCAACAAGGAGGGGAGCCGTCCCGGCCCCCAGCCACCCTCCGGGAGGCCTGGCGAAAGGCGCAACCCCAGCGATGTCACGCCGGGGGTCTCCCTGCCGGGACGGCCCCTCTCCTTGCCGCACTAGCGTGGAGCACCAAAGGTGCGAATCCATACCAGCCTAGGGCATCGCCCTAGGAACCCAGTCGTTAAAAACCAAAGCCCCAAAGGGGCGCGCCAAATGGGGCCGCCCTTACAGGGCTTTGTTCACCGTGGACGGAGAACCTAGGGCGTTGCCCTAGGCTGGTATGAAACCGGGCCTTCGGCCCTGCAAAAAAGAACCGCCATCTTCGTCGCCAGCCATTGTCCCGCCTTACTGCGGCGGGTTCTTGGTGCCGTGGGGGAAGGTGATGTCGGTGTTCGGCAGGGCGGCGCGCAGTTCGCGCAGCGCGGCGGCGGGGATTTTGTCGCAGTCGTTGAGGTAGAGTGCTTGCAGGCCAGTGAGGCCCTTCAGTCCGTCCACGTTTTGCAGCGCAGCGCAGCCGCCGAGGTAGAGTTCTTGAAGGCCGGTGAGGCCCTTGAGGCCATCCACGTTTTGCAGCACAGTGCAGTCGAAAAGTCGCAGCGTTTGCAGGCCCGTGAGGCCCTTGAGGCCGTCCACGTTTTGCAGCGCACGGCAGTAGCTGGGTTCGAGCTTTTGTAGGCCGGTGAGGCCTTTGAGGCCGTCCACGTTTTGCAGCGCGTCGCAGCCTTCGAGGGAGAGCTCTTGCAGGGCGGTGAGGCCCTTGAGGCCGTCCACGTTTTGCAGCGCGTGGCAGGAGTCGAGGTCGAGCGATTGCAGGGCGGTGAGGCCCTTGAGGGCGTCCACGTTCTGCAGCGCGGGGCAG
>CAIYUV010000249.1 GCA_903929475.1 uncultured Spartobacteria bacterium | reverse complement strand
GTGACCTGCGGGCCGTGGTCGGGGGCGAGGGCGGTGACGACTCCGCCGAGGATGACGAGGCCGCACAGAATGTCGCGCCAGCCGAGGGTGTCGTGCAACCACGCCCATGCGACGAAGGTGGTGATGGGCGCGGAGAGGCAGTGCGTGAGCAGCATGGTGAGCCGGGGGCCGATGCGCTTGAGCGAGGAGAAAAGGGCGAGGTCGCCGAAGCCGAAGCCGATAAAGCCGCTGGCGAGGAGCCACGGCATCGCGGGCCCGCCAAGGCCGTGTCCATAAACATGCGACCAGATGCCGAGGAGGACGGCGGCGACGACCATGCGCGTGAAATTTGCCGCCGCACCGCCGACCATGCGCCCGGAGCGCGCGGCGCAAATCGCGGAGCAACTCCACAGGCAGGTTGTGAGCAAGGCGGGCAGCATGAGGGCGCGGAGGTAAGCGGTGACGGGCGGGGATGACAAATGCGGAATGTGAATTCGCGAGCACGGAGCGTTGACCACGCGGGGTGCGGGTGCCTTTAATACGCCCATGAGCGAGCCAACCACACCCGTCCCGCCGTCAGCGCCAAGAAAGCCGATTGATCAACTCGTGGAGAAGACTGCGAGCGAAGTGCGCAAGCAACCGGTGAGGTCGGTGGTGTGGGCGTTTTTCATCGGCATCCTGCTCACGGTTTTTCCCATCGGTCGTGTGGTGGGCGGCGTGGTGAGTCTGGCGTTTGCGCTGCTGCGGCCCGTGCTGTTGCTGCTCGGCGCGGTGAAACTTTGCGAGGAATTCGAGGAACGCCGCAAGTGATGAACGCGGAGGAAATCCAGCAACGCGCGGCGATGGCGGTGAGGAAGCTGGCGGATTTCCGCGCGCAGTTGCGAAGGAGCCCGGCGTTGGCGTTGCTGACTGCGGTCGCAGCGGGATTCGTCGCGGGACTGGTGCTGCGGTGCTTCGAGCGCAAGCCGCCCGCACCAAAGGACGAGGACTGAAAAGCACAAACCCTCCGCCGGTGAAGCCGGTGAAGGGTTTGCGAAAACGAAGGGGCGTAATTTTTAGGTGCGACGGAAGAGTGTGTTCACGTCCTCGGGGTTCATGTCGCAAAGGTCCAGTCCCATGTCGCCACGTGCGGAGGCGGTTTTGATTTGGGTGGCGATCTGCTTCACCGCGGGCGTGGCGTAGTATTTCATCGAGCCGACGGTCTGCTGGGTGCCGAAGACGAGGACGAGAAGGCAGTGCTCGTCAATGTTCAGGATGAGCGTGCTGTAGGTCTCGCCCTGCTGATACATGCTGCTGAAGTTGTGCTCGTTCACGAGCTGCGCCATGAATTGCGTGGCGTTGAACGCGTTCGAGCCGAGGGTGGCGAACGTGACCGTGTCCACGGATTCGCTGCTGCCATATTGGTGGATGAGGTAGCCGGCTTTCTCGACGATCATCGCGAGTATCGCTTCGCTCTTTTTGACCAAGTCCCCAAGGACGTGCTCAAAGCTCGCGAGGTCTTCTTCTATGAGTTGTGGAAAGGCCATGTGGTGGAGTTTTTCCCCGCAGGAGCAGGTGGATTATTTGTTGAGATATTTGTGGATGAGCATCTTCGTGATCATGTTCAATGACTCGAAGACTCCTTCGCACTTGTTGGCCACGCCCTCGAAATACGGGACGTGGACTTCGCGGTTGTTGAGCACGTATTCCAGATACTCGACGGGGGCGGCGTCCTCCATGTCGCGCTTGTTGTATTGGATGACGTAGGGGATGTCATCAATGTTGAGGTTCAGCGATTTCAGGTTGTCGAGCATATGGCCGAAGGTCTCTATGTTTTCGCCCATCTTGTCGTATTGGCTGTCGGCCACGAAGACGATGCCGTCCACGCCGCGCAACACGATTTGGCGCGTGGCGTTGTAGATGACCTGACCGGGGACGGTGAAGAGCGAGAACTTGGTTTTGAAGCCCTTGATCGTCGTCGCTTCGAGCGGGAAGAAATCGAAGAAGAGCGTGCGGTCGCTGCTCGTGGCGAGGCTGGTCATCTTGCTCTTCGGAGCAGAATCGGGCACCTGCACGTTGGCGTGGACCTGTTCGAGGTTGGTTGTTTTGCCGCTCTTGGCAGGGCCGTAATAGACGACCTTGAGCTGCAGTTCCTTGGTGGCTCGGTTGATGATGGCCATAGTGTTCGATAGTTAAGCGTTTTGGTTTGCGAGTTCCTCGGCGATGAGGTGGAGGCCGCCGGGCAGCGTGGCTCCGGTTTTACCGAGAGTGGCGAAAAAGACTTTTCCTCTGCGGAAGAAACGGCACGGGCCGTTCGATGTGACGAGGGAGACCTCGGAGGTTTCGCCGAGCTGCATTTCGCCGGTGTATTTATCGAGCCGGCTGAAAATCTGCGGCATGAATGCGGCAAACGTGTCGCCTTCGATTCCGCCGGGAAGTTTTTGCGCAACGACAAGACCTTCTTCGAGCGCGACGATGGCACCGATCACGCCGGGCAGGCCGCAGGTGAGCTTCACGAGTTCGTTGGGATTCCAGCTCGTCTTGCCGGTATCGTTGAAAAGTTCGCCGAGGTTCTCCGGCTCCCGGCTCGCTGCGACGGTGGTGGCTGCCGCGACGACGGCCACGCCCGGTTTTTCCGCGACGGGAGCCTTCGAAACAGGGGCCGACGAGGAAATAAGAGTGAGCGGCGCTGTAGGCACGACCTCCGCCGCCGCTGCTGCGGGAATTTCGGGTGCGGCGGGAGCTGCGGCAGGGGCAGGCGCTGGTGGTGGTTCGACAGGCGTGCGACCGGCAGCCGGGCCGAAAAAATCCGGCAGCTCTTTATTCACTGCTGCTTTTGTCGAGCTGCGTTTCTTCGCGCCGGTCGCGGCTACGAATGCAGGAGCGACAATTTTCAGCGGCAGCAAAAGCTGGGTTTCATCCGGGATGTGGATGCCTTCGGGAGGCGCAGGACGCAGATAACCGCGAAGCTGCCCCCATGTGAACAGAACCTTGCCCTTTTGCAGACCGGCGCTGACCTCGCTCACTGGAAGAATAATTTTGGTATCACCCGGAAGAATGGAGAGATCACTGCGGATTCCCTCCGGCCAGCCTGCGGCGATTTCAAAAAGTGTGAGCGACAGTTCGCCATCAAGCTTCAGCGGCTCGGGAGCAGACTCGGTCGCCTCGCTATGAGCGTGACCATTGCTGCCATTTGCGCTGTCCGCCTGTCCGGCTGGCGGTGTTCTGGGTTTCCTCGGCTGCTCGCTTGCGGATGGCGCAGGAGCTGGCGGCGCATCCACAGGCGCAGTGACTGTCCGTGAACCGCCGCTTTCACCAAAGAGCCCGGTGATTTCATCCGGAACATCATAGCTGCGCTGATCGTTGCGACGCTTCAGGCGACTTGGATTGATGCTCTTGAAAATTTCACCGAGAGGCACATCAATCATGCGCTTTTCCTCGATTTCTGTTTTCCGGAAAACACCGCCGGGTGCCTGACGATACAGACTGACAAGCGACATCTTCACCGATCCGGTGGGCAGTTGCTTCATGATCGCATTCACCGGCAGGACAACTGAGGTGGACCCCGAAATTCGGGCCAGGGGCTAAGCTATAAAATGGCGGTGGAAGGCGTGTACAAACACAACACACAGAACCACCAAAATATGAAACAAAAACGTAAGCGGCACGAAGCCGCATTTAAGGCCCGCGTCGCCCTCGAAGCGATCAAGGGGAACAAGACCATCGGCGAGATTGCCAGCGAGTTCGGCATCCATCCCGGGCAGGTCGCG
>CAIYUV010000248.1 GCA_903929475.1 uncultured Spartobacteria bacterium | reverse complement strand
TGCCGTCGCCGTCGCGCCCGTCACCTTGATCACGTTCGTCGTCGCATTCAGCCCCGTCATCGTCGCGTTGTTCTGCCCGTTCAACGGCGAGGAAAATGTCACCACCGAACTGTTCGCCGACCCCGTGCGCGTCAAACCACCGCTGAATGTGAGCGTCTGACCACCGGCATTTCCATTTTGATCGTTGTTCAGTATCGTGTCGAACTGACCGTTGTTCAGCGTCAGTCCGCCCACGGTTTCGGCATAGATTACGCCTGCGCTGGATGTGTTGTTGAACTGAATACTGCCGCCGTAGCTGGTGATGCCGGCGCTGTCCTTGACGCGATTGATGCCGGTTTGATTTGTGCCGTTGGTCAGCAGAAGCGCACTGCCGCCGCCAATCACGATGCTGCCGGACTGATTGATCGTCCCCAAATTTCCGGAAACCTGCAACTGCCCTCCGTAGATATTGGTCGCCCCGGCGTAGGTGTTGACGCCTTGCAACGCCATCTGCCCGCTGTTGGTTTTGGTCAACGCACCGTTCTGCACGATCGAGGTGATGTTTAAATCCGGATTCTGACCACCGTCGGCGATGTTGAAAGTCGCACCGCCATTCAAGTCCACCGTATTGACGGAAATGGTGGCCGTGCTCGGGTTCAAATTCGACGCGGGAGCGCTGAAAGTGAACGCAGTCGCACCTCCGCTCAGCGTCAGTGTGCTCGGGCTGGCGACGTTCGCGTTGGTCACGGTGGATGTGCCGTTGTTTTGGTAAGAACTCATGACCAGACTGCCGATTGTCTGGTTGAAACCGTTCAGATCCAAAACAGGCGTCCCGCCGACACCGAACAAAGTGACGGCATTGCCGGAGTTGATCGCGTTGCTCGCACCGAGTCGCAGCGTGGCGTTGGTGATCGTCGTGGCTCCTGTGTAGGTGTTCGCACCATTCAGCAGCAGCACGTTGTTACCAGCTTTCGTCAGCCCTTGCGTGGAACCAGAGCCGGCGATGATACCACCGAGTGTCAGCACATTGCTGTTGACGGTGATTGTGCGCGTCGTGCTCGTGGCGCTTGATGCGGTGCCGAGCGTGATGTTTCCTGTGCCGAGGTTCAGCGCATTGGTGCCGGTGAAGGTGAAATCCGCGTTGAGGGCGACGGCGTTGTTCGTGGTCAGGATGAGGTTCGCGAAACTGCTGTCGAGCGTTGCACCCGCGCCGCTGAAGGTCAGCGTGCCAGTGCCGAGCGCGGTCGGGTTGCCGAGTTGCAGCGTGCCTTGATTCACCGTGATGCCGCCGGAAAACGTGTTGTTGCCCGAAAGATTGAGGATGCCGGGGCCGTTCTTGGCGATGCTGCCGCTGCCGCTAACTGTGCCGATGACGCTCGTCGTTCCTGCCGTCAGACCCGTGACGCCAAGCGCGTTCGCACCGAGGGAGACGCCGCCGTTGATGGTGAATGCGTTGCTGGAGTAATTGCTCCATGTCTGGTTCGCGCCGACGGCGAGATTGGGATTGAAGGTGAATGCCTGCTGGCCGAGCAGCGTGATGCCCGCACTCGCGCTGGCCGGGCTGATCGTCAGCGCGTAGCCGTCCGCTGCGATGGTAATCGCGGTGTTCGATAGCTGCGTGAGACTCTTGATGGTCATGTCCGAGCCGAGCGTCGAATTGGTCGGCGAGGTAGTGACGGCGTTTGCCGAGAAGAAAACATCCGTGCTCGCGCCGGGCACCACTGCGGTGGCTCCGCCGGTCGCGGCGGTGAACCAGTTGCTGTTGGCCGTGCCATCCGATGCGGCCCATGTCGTAGTCGCTCCACTGAGGCCACCCGTCCAGTATGCACTCGTGATGGCTGAGGCTGCGGTGACTGCGACCTGCAAATCGGTCGCGCTCTTGCTCAGAGCACCGACGGTGAAGTTCGTATTATTGAAAACTTTTCCGAGCGTGTAAGTCGCGTTGCCGAGGCTGCTGCCGCCACCGTCACCGTGGATCAGTGTGTAGGTGCTCGTCCCGTCCGTCGCTCCGCTGAAACTGTTTCCGAAAATGTTCACCGTGATGGCTGATGCCGTCGTGGTCGCGTTGCCGGTCACGTTGATCTTCGCACTCGTGACCGTTGCTCCGATGGAAGTGCCGACTGTGCCCGCACCCGCAAAGCTCAGTGCTCCGCCGATGACGAGCGGCGCGTCCGCAGCCGCGTTGAAAGTCAGATTTTGGCTCGCCGCGACCGACACACCCGCCGTGTTGCCGCTGCCGCCGAGCGCGTTGGCGCTGCGGGCGATCACGGTGCCGCTGGTGATCGTCGTCGCGCCGGTGGTGGAGTTGTTTCCGGTGATGAAAAGCGTGCCACCAGCGGTGAGTGCCGTCGCGCCCGCGTAGGTGTTGCTGCCGGAAAAGAGCACTTGTCCCGCACCGTTGAGGGTCAGTGTTTGCGCGCCGGGACCGGAGATATTGGCTGAAACAACAAGATCCGGAAACGCGTTCGCGCCTGTGCTGTTGGCGACATTGAAATTGCGGTTGGCCGAGCCAAGGCTGAGGTTGCCAGCGACGATCGTGCTGAAGGAGTTGGCGGGGTTGGAAACGGTCATATCCCCGCCGAGGGTAAGCGTGCCCGCGCCGGTGGTGACCATCGCCGTGCCGGTAGCTGCGGGGTTCGATGCGCCGGCGCCGTTGATCGAAATCGTCGGGTTGAAAGTGAGCGCGCCGATGGTGGTGTTGTTGCCAGCCAGATCGAGAATGGCCCACTGATTCGCAGTGGAACTGGCGATGTTCACATTGCTCCCAACGGGCAAAGCGCCCGCGACTGAAGTGCGCAGGGTTCCCAAAACAACATTGGTCCCGCCGCCGTAGGTGTTCGTCGCGTTGTTGAGGATCAAAGTCCCGATGCCGTTCTTGGTGATGCCGCCGGACGCGCCGACGATGACTCCATTCATCTGCACATCGCCGCCGGGAATAGTCAGCGTGCGCACGGCCTGTCCGAGATCCGACGGCGCGCTGAAGGTGAGTTTGCCGATGTTGACGGCGTCGCCGAGCGTCGCGTGACTGGCGAAGGTGACGGGATTTAGCACCGTGCGCGGGATGGCGCTGTCGGAGGAAAGAATGCTCGTTGTCGTTGCAGTGGTCGCGCTGAAGACGAGCGCCCCGCGTCCGATGGCGCTGCTGTTGATCGCGCCGACCGATCCATCCGGATCAATGCCCATTTGCAGCGCGCCGCTTTCACGAATGAATGTCGGGCCGGTGTAAGTATTCGCGCCCCGGAAGACGAGGCTGTTGTTGCCCGCCTTGGTGATCGAATTCACAGTCGTGCCGTCGCTGATCACGCCGCCGAGAGTGAATTTATTCGTGTTGACCGTGATGATGCGCGAAAGCCCGGACGTGGTGCCGAGCGAGATCGCGCCGGTGCCGAAGTTCAGGCTCTGCGTGCCGGTAAAAGTGAAGTCTCCATTGATGACCAGCGCGTTGTTGTTGAGGTTGGTCATGCCCGCCGTGTTGCTGTCGAGCGAGCCGCCATTCATCGTCACAGTGCCGGTGCCAAGCGCGGTCGTGAACAGGCTGTTCGTGGCGCCCAATTGAAAGTTGCCGGCATTCACCACCACGCCGCCGGTGAAGGTGTTGATTCCCGTGAGGAGTAGATTTGCGGCTGAACCGGATTTTACCAACGTCAGGGCGCCGGTGTTGTCCTGGATGTTGGCACTGATCGTAACAACGCCACCGCTGCCGGTGGTCACATACAGATTCGCAGCAGCCGTTCCCTGCTGCCGCAGGACGCCGGATGTGCCGGTGATCGCATAAGTGCCCGCGCCGCCATGGAGGATGCCGAACGTCTCCAAGTTAAACTGTCCCAACGCCAGTGTCAGGCCGTTGCCCGTATTACGCAGTGCTGTGATCGTGCGGGACGCGGCAAGTGTCTTGCCCGTGGTCATCGTGTAGGCATTTCCAGGGGTCGTCCATGTGGTCACAGCCGCATCCACCGCATCCGCCCTTGGCACGATGTTACCCGATCCATCGTAAATCGCGTAATCGGTCTGCGCATTCGCCGCTGTGCCGGTCGTCGCCCACGGCCCGATGATCTGTCCTGCGCCAGTCGCGGAGGCGCCCGTGATTTTGATGATGTTTTTCGTGGCGTTCGGTCCAGTGCCTCCTGCCGCGGAGAAAGTGACAGCCGATGAGTTCACGCTGCCGGTGTGATTCAAGCTGCCGAATGTGAGCGTCTGGCTGCCTGCTCCGGCTTGATTAGTGGCGAGGTTCAAATCGAACTGCCCGCCGACGAGATTCAGCGCGCCTGCGCTTTCGGTATACACGTTGGTGCCTGACGTGTTGGTCCAGATAAACGAACCGCCGTTCGATGTGAGGCTCGCGCTGTTGCCCACGCGATCCAAAGCCGCATCTCCCGCAGTGGTGTTTGTGATCGAGATGCTGCCTCCGCTGAGTAAAATATCCGACGAAGCTGCAATCGAACCCGTCCCGCTGATCGCCAGCGTGCTCGCATTCACGATGGTCGCGCCGGTGTAGGCGTTCGCGGCGTTCAGTGTGAGCGTGCCCGTGCCGACTTTCGTCAAGCCACTGCTGCCGGAGACGGCGAGAGCGCTGGCGAAAGTGATGTTCTGCCCGTTCGTATCAATCCGATACGGATTGCTGCCCGTCGTGGTGAACTTGCTGGAATAATCAATCGTGTTTGCCGCCGAGTATTGCAGCGTGCCGCCGCCGAAAGTGATCGTGCCGATGCTGCCCACCGTTCCCGATCCACCGAGCGCCTGAGTGCTGCTGCCGAGCGCGAGCACACCTGCATTGATGCTCGTCCCGCCCGTGTAGGTGTTGTTGCCGAAGAGACTCAGCGTGCCCGCGCCGGACTTGGTGAGACTGCTGGCTCCGTTCGCGAGAACCACCGAGCTAATCGTCAGTGAATCAGTCGCCGAGTCCGTGCGGATCACCATGTCATTTCCGCCCGTCGTCGTCGTGATCCCCGCCCCGCCGGAAATCGTCGCAGCATTTCCTCCTGATTTCAAAAATCCGTTGAGGCTTAGCGTTTGCCCGCCCGCCAGAGTGATGGTGAAAGCACCGGGATCGCTGATCGTGTTCACCGATGCCGTCGTCTGCGCCGCAACATTCCCCGAAAGTTCCACGTTCGCATTTACATCATTCACACCGAGCGTCGCCGCCGCCGCTATGGTCGCGGGTGCATTCACATCCACTCCATAAATCAACCCTCGCACAAAACCGCCCGCATCATACGCCGCGTATCTCGACCCGTTGTAAAAAAGCCCGCGGTCCAGCAACTGCGCGGTCAATTCTCCACCGCCGATCATAATATTGTTCGTCCCCAACGTGCCCGGACTCCCCGCCACCCCGACTGTGCCGCCGGATATCACAAAGTTCCCGGTCGCCCCCGCTGCACGCGCCGCGCGTGATGTAAAACTCACCGTGCTCGTCCCGCCGTTGTTCGTGCTTCGCACCACACCGTCGCCACCGTTGAACCTCAACACACCCATCCCCTGACTCACACCGCTCGCCGCACTCACGTTGAAAACACCCGACCCCGCAAATGTCAGGTTCGTCCCGGTTGTCCCGTTCAAACTCCCGGTCAAATACAAATTTCCTCCACCGATCGTCGTCGTCCCCGTAAATGTATTCGCTCCCGCCAGCGTCAGATCCCCAAATCCAATCTTGTTTAAATTCACGCCTGTCCCGCTAATCACTCCATTTGCCGTCAGCATCCGCCCTGCTCCCACATTCCACGTCTGATCCGCAGCCAGCGCGAGCAATGCATTAATCAGTAAATTTTGTGACGCACTACCCATGTCAATCCCGCCTGAAGCAAGCGTCAGCGTATTCGCACCAGCGATGGTAATCAGCCCGCCCGGCGTCGTGATTTTCAATCCCAGAATCGTCCGATCCGCACCGAGCGTCGTATTCAAATTCGCAACGGATCCAGCATCAAACACCGCCACATCCGCAGCCGCAGGCGCAACCCCTCCCACCCAGTCCCCGCCAGTGCTCCACACCGCATCCGTCGCCCCGCTCCATGAAATATTCGCAGCTGTGGCACTCACAGCAAACAATGCTGCAAATGGCACCGCACAAATGCGGACTGCACGATGATGCCGAAATGAAGGTATTTTTTTCATGAGAAAGGTAAAGAGGTCGGTGGGATGTTGAACTGAAAGGGCTGACGAAAAAGAGCAGGATGATGGAAGAGCGCAAGCAAGGAATGTCCCTATTATTCACTCGATCTCATGACAATTTCTTCCTCAAATTTATCCTGTCACATAAAGATGTGACACTAGTTGTTCAGGGTTCGCTCGTATGCGCAATTTCAAGCCCTTTCGCGCAGGTATTCGGAAATCGTCTCCGCGAGGCGGTGGCTGATGCCGGGCAGGGCGGCGATTTCGGCAGTGGCTGCGCGGCGGATGCGGGCGACGCTGCCGAAGTGGCGGAGGAGCGTTTGCTTGCGCGATTCGCTCACGCCGGGGCACTCATCGAGGAGGCTCTCGGAGACGCGGCGCTTCATGAGGACTTGGTGGTAGCCGTTGGCCCAGCGGTGGGCTTCGTCGCGGATGCGCTGTAGTAATTTCAGCGCGCCGCTTTCGTGGGAAAGCCGGAGAGGCTGCGTGCGCGACGGGCGGTAGATTTCCTCGAATTCCTTGGCGAGGCCGATGATGGGCACCTCGTAAAGCCCGAGCCGCTGAAGCTCCGCACAAGCCGAACTGAGCTGGCCTTTCCCACCGTCCACGATGATTAAGTCGGGCAATTGCGGATTGCGGATTGCGGATTGCGGATTTGCCCCGCTGCCACCTGCGCTCGTGAAGCGTCGCGCCATCTCCGCATTTCCTTCCTGCGAAAAAGAATAATCCACCTGCTCGCGCATAACGCTGCTTTCCGATGCGTCCATCGTCACTCCGCGTTCGGAAATCTCTCGCAGCACACGCGCGTAACGACGGCGCACGACTTCAGCCATGCTGGCGAAATCATCCTGACGGCCCTCGACGGTCTTGATGCGGTAGCGGCGGTAGAGATGGTTCGCCGGTTTGCCATCGAGAAAACACACCATGCTCGCGACGACGTGCGTGGTGCTGATGTTGGAAATATCGAAGCACTCCATGCGGCGCGGCGGGCCGGGCAGTCCGAGTTCTTCGCCGAGCGCGGCGAGATCGGTGGCGGGGTTGAGCGCGCCGGGGAGCTTGAGCCGGTGACGCATCGTCGTGGTGTAACGCGTCATCGTCTTCGTCGTCTGGCGGAGATCATCAATCATGTTGCGCAGCTCGGCGGCGCGCTCGAAATCGAGCTTCTCGGCAGCGGAGCGCATCTCGGTGTCGAGCACATCGAGCAGTTCTTTCGTTTTTCCGCCCATGAATTCGCACGCCATCTCCACGCGTTCGCGGTATTGCTCCGGCGTCGTGTCGGCGAGTTTCATCGGCACTTGGTAGGTGGAGCTTTTCCGCTCGCGCTCCGTCGGCGAGCCGCGCCCGAACGTCAGCACACCGAATCGCTTTCGCATGAACGTCATCGTCTGCCGCAACGCGCCGGAATTTGCGAACGGCCCGAAGTAGCGGCAACCGTCGTCGGGCGTCTTCACGCGCGTGAGCCGGAAGCGCGGCCACTCCTCGCCGATGTCCACTTTCACGAGGAGAAAACGTTTGTCGTCGCGAAAACTCACGTTGTAGCGCGGGCGGTATTCCTTGATCAGTTTGCCTTCGAGCAGCAACGCCTCGGGCTCGCTGCCGACGGTGTGCCAGTCGAAATCAAAAATCGCCTCGACGAGCGCGCGCGTCTTCAAGTCGGAGCGCATCTGTTTTCCCGGCGTGAAATAATGCGCGAGCCGCTTGCGCAAATCACGCGCCTTGCCCACGTAGATCACGCGCCCGAAGCGGTCGCGATGCAGATACACGCCGGGCTTGTGCGGCACGTCGCCGAGCTTCTTTTTGAAATCAGCTTTTTCACGCGGAGCGCTGCTCATTTGCAGAAACCTGTAAGCGCGAAATGCGGGCGACGCCAGCCCCGCGAATCACCAGCCATGTTCGCGGTAAAAGCGATAGCGCCGGATGATGTCGTCCACATACCGGTGCGTGCTGGCAATGTCGCACGCGCGCAGCATTTCGACGGCAGTCGCCGTTTCACCCGCCCATTGCTGCACACGTGTGCGCCCCGCGTTGTATTCCGCAAGTGCGAAAGGCAGCGGGTCGTCGCGATCCTTCCAATGTTCGAGCGCGCGGGCGAGATACCACGTTCCGGCCTGAAGATTCGTGCGGGCGTCGAACAAGTCGGTGAACATGAACGACTCGATATGCTGCGACGACGCCCAATCGCGCGCGGCATTCTCGCCCACCTGCATCAGCCCGCGCTCGCCCGCAGAGCCGACTTTCGTTTTTAAAAACCGGCTCTCGCGCCACACCACCGCCTTCACCAGCAGAGCATCCACCTCCGCCTTCCCGGCGACCTCGGCAATGAGTGCGTCGTGCTCGTGATAGCGCCCCAACGCCAGCCACTCGTGCGCGCGATAACGCGGGTCGGGCGAACGCCACAACACAACGCCCGCCGCGATATCCGCAGCGAGGAAGAGCGTAAAAATGAGCCGCCAGAAATTCCGCTTCACCAAGAAAAGATAGAATCGCCCGCCCGCGGAACGCACGGAAAAACGCGGACGATGCACTACTTCGCAGTCAGCCGTGGACAAAGCGGCGCGGGTTTGCATTCTCGGCTCATGCCCAAATACGCCAGCGTGCTCGTGGATGAGTCCGGCGGGCGCGCGTTCGATTACGAGGTGCCGCCCGCACTCACGCTTGCCGTGGGAACTCGCGTGCGTGTGCCCGTGCGGATGCGCTCCGTGCTCGGGACGATCATCGCGCTGAGCGACACCACGGAGGCGAGTGGTGTGCGGCCCATCACGGATGTCGTCGGCGATGAACCGGCTCTCAGCGCGCAACTCATCCGGCTCGCGGAGTGGATGAGCGATTACTACTGCTGCCCCATCGAAGCCGCGATGCGCACCGTGCTGCCGAACGTGATTCGCAAGGCGGAGGTCGGGCACAAGATGCGGCTCTTCGCGCGGCTGGCGCGGGAGATTACGCCGGAGGAGATCGCGGGCATTGAAAAGAAATCGGAACGCCAGGCCGAGGTGCTCGCCGCTTTGCGCGATGTGGGAAAGGCGATGCCCGTCACGGAGCTTTGCGAGCAGTGCGGTGCGGCGCACCAGACGATCCAGTCGCTTGCGAAAAAGGGGCTGATCATCATCGAGCCGGAGAAAGTGGAACGCGATCCCTATGGCACGGAAATTTTCATCGCGAACAAGAATCTCGAACTCAACGAAGAGCAGGCGGCGGTGTTTGCTCGCGTGGCGCAGGCGATTGATCAGGTCGCGGCACCGACTGCCGATGCGATGCTCAAGCCTTTCCTCCTCCACGGCGTCACCGGCAGCGGCAAGACCGAGATTTACCTGCAAGCCATTGAGCGCGCGCTCAATCACGGCCTCGGCGCCATCCTGCTTGTGCCGGAAATTTCGCTCACGCCGCAGACCGTCGAGCGCTTCAAATCGCGCTTCGCCGCCACGCATCACGAAGTTGCGGTGCTGCACTCGCATCTCAGCGAAGGCGAGCGCCACGACGAATGGCACCGCATTCGCAGCGGTCGCGCGCGCATCGCCATCGGCGCGAGATCGGCGGTGTTTGCGCCGGTCGAGAAGCTCGGTGTCATCATCGTGGATGAGGAGCACGAGAACACCTACAAGCAGGAGGAAACGCCGCGCTACCACGGGCGCGACCTCGCGGTGTTGCGCGGGCATTTGGAAAAGTGCGCGGTCGTGCTCGGCAGCGCGACGCCTTCGCTCGAAACGGCGCACAACGCGGCAACTGGAAAATACGAACTGCTCCGCCTCACGATGCGTGTGGACGATCAGAAAATGCCGTTCATCCGCATCGTGGATATGCGCATGGAGGCGAAGAAATCCTCACCCATCCTCAGCGATCCGCTCAGCGCCGCGATCACGAAGCGGTTGGAGAAAAAGGAGCAGGTAATTCTTTTCCTCAACCGCCGTGGCTTCAGCACCACGCTGCTCTGTGGCAAATGCGGCTACGTCGCCGAGTGCCCGAATTGCTCCGTGTCGCTCACTTTCCATCGAGCGACGAACCGCATCGTCTGCCATATCTGCGGGCATCTCGCCGTCGCGCCCACGAAGTGCCCGGACTGCAAGGACCCCGGCATCAAATACAGCGGCACCGGCACCGAGAAGGTGGAGGACGCGGTGGCGAAGTTTTTTCCGAAGGCCATCGTGCGCCGCATGGACGCCGACGCGATGCAACGGCGCGAGGCCTACCGCGAGACGCTCGACGCATTTCGCACGGGGAAAATAGACATCCTCGTCGGCACGCAGATGATCGCGAAGGGACTGCATTTTCCGAACGTCACGCTCGTCGGAATCGTGAACGCCGACATGGGCCTGCACCTGCCGGATTTCCGGGCGAGCGAGCGGACGTTTCAGCTTCTCACGCAAGTCGCGGGGCGCGCGGGACGCGGCGACGTGGAAGGCGAGGTCGTTGTGCAGAGCTACACGCCGTTTCATCCGGCGATTCAGTTTGCGCGGCATCACGATTTCATCGGCTTTTACGATCAGGAAATCGAGTGGCGTGAAAAAATGGAGCAGCCGCCGTTCACGCATTTCGTGCTCATCACCGTGCGCTCACCGCACCAGCAACGCGCACAACTTTCCATCGAGACGCTGCACCGGCGCCTGAAGGAAGTGCTGCCGCCGGGCGTCACACTCGGCGAGCCATCACCCGCTCCGCTGGAGAAATCACACGGCAACTTCCGCTACCACCTCGCCCTGCGCACACGCGCCGTGCTGAAGCTGAGTCGCGCATTACGCAGCGTGCTGGACAAACTGACGTGGCCCGAGGACGTATTCATCGTGGTGGACGTGGACGCGCATCATTTGCTGTGATCAGTCGTGCGCAATTTTCCCAGCTTGTTTTCACGCGGATGCCAATTAGCCTACAATCATGATTTTTCCGATTACCGCCTACATTGAAGCAGCGTTGGGACTGGCGCGTTACGACAAGCTGGAAGACGGATCATTCTCGGGCGAAATTCCAAAGCTCAAAGGCGTGGCGGCGTTCGGTCAAACTTTGCGCGTATGCGAAAGTGAACTGCGCTCGACGTTGGAGGATTGGATTCTTGTCGGGCTGCGACTCGGACAGAAATTGCCCGTGCTTGCCGGAATTGATTTGAACAAGGTTCAGCATGGCCGCCTGGCGACCACTTAAACGGCGCGAGTTCTTCCGCAAACTGCGCGCACTCGGTTTCGATGGGCCGATTTCCGGCACGCGCCATCAGTTCATGATTTTCGGCCAGCATCGTCAGACGATTCCCAGCAATTCGGAATACTCCGTGCCGCAAGTCAGAATGTTGCTACGTCAGGCCGCATCCATCCTCGGGCGTCCGATTACCTTGGATGAACCCGAACGCCGCGATTGAATGGCTAAATGCCGTCGCCGCCGGGTAGAATCGTATCGAAATCGGGTTCTGGGGCTCTGGGTCTTGGTAAAAGCGGCGTGGTTGCGATTTGCGCATCCAGAGCGTTTGCGATGAGGGCT
>CAIYUV010000247.1 GCA_903929475.1 uncultured Spartobacteria bacterium | reverse complement strand
GGGACATGGATGAAGCAGACCGGCAAGGTGATCACCAAGCTGAGCTTCCTGCCCATAGCAGCAGGAGTGAGCGGCCAGACCCGGAGCTTCATCCAAAGCACCGGCGACCTGCTCTACAAGGCGACCTTCGCCGACGGCAGCACCGGCATCTACAAAGTGGTCTTCCCGTAAGCCGGGAGAGGTGCCCTTTCACCAAAGGCCATCCGTCGAAAGGCGGGTGGCCTTTGTGTTTGGCCGCAAGGCAGCGCGAAGAAGAAGTAGGCGCGTAGAGGGCAAGGCGCGTTTGCTGCGCTTCGCGCTGTGACTGGTGAATGGTGAGCGGACACTGCCGCACCGCACTCACGCGATCATCAGCAGCAACACCACTCCTACAACGATGCGATACACACCGAATCCCGTGAATGTGTGGCTTTGCACATAGCGCAGCAGCCACTTCACCGCGACGAATGAGGATGCGGCGGCCACGACGGATGCAAGAATGAGCAGTGTCCAATTCTCAGGCACCGAGCCGGCGGCAGGATGATGCAGCGCCTTGAAAATCTTCAGCCCGCTCGCGGCGAGCATCGTCGGGATGCCGATGAGAAAGGAAAACTCTGTGGCCGCAGGACGAGCCGCACCGAGCACGAGTGCAAAAATAATCGTCGTGCCGGAACGGGACGCGCCAGGGAACACCATCGCGACAAGCTGCGCGACCCCCATGACAATGGCGACGTTCCATGAAATTTCCTCCACGCCCTTTTTGCCCCGCAGCATCCGCTCGACGACAATGAAAAGCACACCACCGATGATAAGCGCGAGTGCGACAGGTTTGATCTGCTCAGGCAGCTTGAACCCCTTATTTTCCAGCACAAAACCAACCGCACCAGTGATGAAAGACGCCACGAAGATTTTCTGAAGCAAAGAGCGGCTCGCCGGTTCATGCCAGCGGCAGAGCATCTTCACCCGCGGCCAGAATAGCGGCAGGACCGCGAGCACGGCCCCGGCCTGAATGACCACGTTAAAGAGGTCGCTCTGACGCGGCAGCCACTGTTGGGCAATGAGCAAATGCCCCGTGGATGAAACCGGGATGAACTCGGTGATTCCCTCGACGAGGCCGAGGATGATTGCGATGAGCCAGATGGACATGTCGCCGGAAAGAAACGTGAAAATGTGGCCCGCTTAAACCGCCTTCTCCCCGCGCTCCTCCGTGCGAATCCGAATCGCATCCTCCACATTCAGCACGAAAATTTTTCCGTCCCCAATCTTGCCCGTCTTCGCCGATTTGATGATCGCCGCGACGGCATCCGCGACGCGCTCATCCGGCAGCACGAGTTCAAATTTCATTTTCGGAAGAAAGTCCACCGTGTATTCCGAGCCACGGTAAATCTCCGTGTGGCCCTTCTGTCGGCCAAAGCCTTTTACCTCCGTCACCGTCATGCCCTCGACGCCGATCTCAGCGAGCGCCTCCTTCACATCTTCGAGTTTGAACGGTTTGATAATGGCTTCGATTTTCTTCATTTCGGACATTGCTTAGCGGCACTCGCGACAATGGCAAGCCCGCGCATTGCATTCGCGCCGACTTTCGGCCACACAGGAATTCATGCAACTCGGCAGGCTCATCGCTTTCACGCTCGCGCTCGGCGCGCCCGCCTTCGCTGTCGAGAATAAGAAACCCTCCAAATCCGGGCACGCCGCCGACGAGGCACACATCAAGGAAGAACTGGGCGTAAATCAATTCACCACGCCGAGCATCGAGACGCTTCTCGCCGCGCTTGGCAATTTACGCCCCGGCTCCTACGAAGCCGTCTCCCGTGACCTTCCCGCGCAAAACGCCACCGACCGCGCACGCCTCGCACTCAGCACCGGCGCAGTCATCGCCGATGGATTTCTCGCCGTCATCGCAGAAAAGCAAAGCCGCATCGAACCCATCGGCCGCGTCCTGCTGCGGCAGGCCAAGGGTCTTGGAGTCGGCGACCACGTCACGCGCCACAGCCGCAGCATTCTTGAAAAAGCCGGCAGCAAGGACTGGGAAGGAGTCCGCTCCGAACTCATCGGCACGCAGCGCGACGTCGAGCAGGGAATGCTCGCACTCAAAGACGAGGAAATCGCCCATCTCGTTTCGCTCGGCGGCTGGTGGCGCGGCCTCGAAATCGCCGCCAGCATCGTCAATGAGCACTACACTCCCGAGCGCGCCGCCCTCCTCCTCCAGCCCTCCGTCCTCGACTATTTCGCCGACCGCATCAGCACGCTGAACCCGTCTTTCAAAAAAACAAAACTCTGGTCCGCCCTCGATACTAACCTCCGCGAAACCCGCCGCCTCGTCATCAAAGACGACCACAGCGCATTGACGAAGGACGAAGTCAAAAAACTCCACGCCCTCGCCAAGTCCACGAACGACGCCATCGCAACGCCGGAGGAATAATCATGCGTTTCATGACGCGAGTCCTCCATTGCCTCCTGCTGCTCGCCTTCCCGTCTTTTGCGGCTGAGCGCAGCTACTGGGTCTGGCACCGCATCGAGCCACTCACCAAAGTTGAAAGCGCGGAACTCCACGCCCAGCACGTGACGAGCCTCTACTGGCACGCCGGAACTCTCACCGAGCGGAAAACGGGCTGGCGCTGGAGTGAAGGGCCACACGCGCTCGCGGAAGTCGCATCGGGCTTCGTTGTCGTGCCCGTCGTTCGCATCGAGAGTGAGACACACGTCCCTTTCTCAGACACAGCCGCACTCCGAACCCAGCTCGCACGCATCACAATCCAAGGTTCCGTGCAACTCGACTTCGACTGCCCGGACCGACTGCTCTCAAAATATGCAGCCACGCTTGAGGATTTACGCGCATCCTTTCCAAAAATCAGCATCACCGCGCTGGCACATTGGCCGAAATTGAAGGATTTCGCAGTCCTCGCCCATAGTGTGTCGGAGATATGCCCCATGTTTTACGACCTTCAAGCCGACCCCACCGGCGTAACCGCCGGGCGACTGCCTCCACCGCTGCTCGATCCAGAGCAGATCGAAAAGGCCACGGCTGACTGGAAGTCTTGCAAGACACCGTGGCGCGCCGGTCTGCCCGCCTTTTCACGGCTGACAGTATTCGACGCCAGCGGCTATTCGCGCGGGCAAATTTCCGACTGGAATTGGGAGGACGTTGTTTTCCACAAGCACCTTCATGCGCTCGCACCCACCCGCTGCGGGGTGACTCTCCTGCGCGCGGACGCAGATACACGTGTCGCATCACGGACACTTCACGAAGGCGACATGCTCGCTTCGCGCACGGCCGATCCCACGGCGCTCGCGCAAGCGATGGAGAATGCATCGCTCAGCGGGGCAGCGGGCGTCGTGTTTTTCCGGTTGCCCGGTCGCGGCAATCTCACAGGCTTCTCACTCCCCGCGCTCGGCAGCCAGTCCGCTGAACTGAAGCTGACATTTCATCGGGAAGGAGACGCTCTTGTTTTGAAAAACGAAAGCGCAGCCGACCTCCGTCCACGGCTCTCAGGCGAACGTAACGACCGCGATCGTGGCTACGCGCTCGAACTCGACGCGCCCGCGGCAGTTTTTCGCGAGGCCGAGCCCGGCTCGTTCTGGCGCGTCACCGCGCATACGAATGCGGACACGACTCCTCGCGCCGCGAGCGTGGGAACGGCCACCCGTCTCACATTCTGGTTCAGTCATCTCTCGTCCGGGGCAAGCGTCCGCAGCGGTATTTTCCAACTCGCTCCTGCCGCGGACACATCCAAAATTCGCTGGCGCATCGTCCCGCTCACTGAATGGCAACTACTTCCATGAAACACATCCTGCTGATCGTCCCGCTCCTCGCAACCACCGCATTTGCCACCGGCGATTACTACGAGGAAACCATTCCGCCTCTACCGGTCTTCCTCGGACTGGATCGATTGCCAAAGAAAACCATCCTGGACATCCAGCGTGAGACACAGCCCCCGGCCGCCGCGCCCGTGGTGGATTTTATAAAGGAAATTACACTCATCTCCGACGCGCTGAAGGTTGGTAAATCACCAGCGGATTTTCTACCCAAAGTGGACGCGCTGCTTGCCGCCGAGCGTCGCAACGAAAAGCGCGAAAGCAGCACGCTCAACGCATTTCTACACGATCTCCGGGACCTTTGCTCAAGCGGCGCTGAAGCGAAAGATGCAGCCGAGTATCTGACGTGGCGCTTGCAGCACGGCGATTTGCTCGGCTGGAGTTTTGATGCCTCCACCCCGATCCCTGATAGATTTTACGAGGATGGCGATAAACTCGACAAACGTATCGCAGCGGAATTGGACAAACATATTGAGTCCGCCCCTCCAGCCACCAAGGCCCACTGGCTCTACGCGCGCGGTGCGGCGCTCCAGCGACTCTGGCAATGCGCCGAGGCGAAAACATGGTTCACGCGTGTGCATGCCGAGTTTCCAAAACATCCACGCGCAGAGACCGCACTCTACATGGCGGCGCGTTGCGCCTACAACGAGGCGCGCGTTTGGAAGGACGGAGAACTCCAAAGCATTCCGGGAAAACGCATCATCGCAGCCTCCGCGTTTTCGGAATATCTAAAGGCGTATCCGCAGGGGCGTTTCGCCGGCGATGCACTCGGCTGGCTCGGCGGACTTGAATATGACGCCGGACACTATGGCGCGGCCCTCGCACAGTTCATCAAGCAGCTCGACATACCCGATCATCCCGAGCTGGCCGTGAGCGCTGCGAAGGAAATCGAGCGCTGCCTTCGCCATCTCGCGGACGACCCGTCGGGAATTACCGATGCGCTTACTGATGCGCGCGTCGCCCAGGCAGCCGTGTATCTCGTCGGCAATGAAACGGAGATACTCGATGACGGCAGCTACGACGAACCCGCTGCCATTGTAAGCTGGCGTAAAAAAGTGATGCCCGCGCTCGCGGCAGCGCTGTCAAAGCGCGCAGATCTTTTCAAAGGCCCGGCATGGCAGCCGCGATACCTTGCAGCGCTTGCACTCTCAGCGAGCGCCAGCGGAGAGCAGGAGCAGGCACTGGCCTTGTTGGAAAAAGCCGATGCAGCGGCGAGCGATGATGTCGCCTTTGCCCGCGCTGTTGCGCTCCAGCGGGCAAAGCGATCCTCCGATGCGGTCAACGCGTTCCGATTCGTCCTCACGAAGCACCCGAAAAGCCTGCTGGCACCCGCAGCAAGAATACGCCTCGCCCTCGCACTGGTGGATGCCCATCGCGCAGGCGAGGCTGAAATCGTTCTAGCCCCTTTCGCCGATGTCAAAAAACCCGACGAAAATGAGAATCTGGCACGCGACGAAACTCTCCGCGATCGCCCCAGTGTGGAGCCTGCCGAACCGGATCAGGCACGGCAAATCCTCGATACAATCCTGAATTTTGCGCCAGTCGCAGAACTCGCAGCCGTGCTGCCAGACGCTACGGAAATCGAGCGGATGCGGTTGCGTCAGGTGCTCGCGGTGCGCCATCTCGCACGCGAACAATTTGCAGAAGCGCAGAAATACATGACACCTGCGCAATGGCAGCTCGCCGCCGGCCCACTTGCTGATTTGATTGCCGCGGCAAAGGCCGCCAAATCACCGGCGGAAAAGGCGACGACCGCAATGAACGTTGCCGATGCGTGGGCGGCCGCACGTGGCAGGCTTCTCACTGCGCCACTCGACACGGAGGAATGGAGGCGCGCTGTGTTCAAGGACGACCACGCACGTGCGAACATCCAGCGTATTGAAAACGCAGCAGCGCTCGGATTGAAGGGCGCGACAGTCCTGGATTTGGAGAACCGCGACGAGTTGCGGCACGCATTCAACTGGTGGGTGGCGGCGAGCGACGAGGCGCCCGGCACGCCTTCCTCCGCAACCGCCGTCTGGCGGGCACTGCGTTCCATGCGCGATATCGCAGATGTTTCACTTTTCACCCTCGACCGTGCACAGACAAAAAAGTGGCCGGAGACCGCGCACAAACTCTACGATCGATTGCAGAAGGAAAATCCCGCCTCACCTGAGGCGAAGAGACTCGCCGTGTGGTGGACTTTCCCGGCGGCAAAAAACGATCAGGGCGAATCGGTCACGCGAGGGCAGGCGACTTCGCAACTCGAACAGGCGCCTTTGCAGGACAGCGATTTAATGCCCGAGGCGGGCCGGCGGGCGGTCGCCTTGGTAAGTGAAAAAAAACCGTTCCCCCTTCCCGAGTTGCGCAAGAAAGTCAGCGCATCACGCACATGGACCCGGGAAAAGCTCACCGAACTTCCGGTGCAGTGCGTCGTGAATTATTTTGAGGACCTCGATTTGTTTCTTGGCACACCCGGCATCACACCCGAGTTGGCACAACGCTATATCATACTCCGCTATGACACGCTCCTGAGCGCCGCCATCGGAATCGGAGGTCTTCCCCCGCGTCCGCAGGTCGGAGAGAAAAAGGACGACCCGGGAACCGTCCGCGGCGATGATGAGTTGCTGAAAGACATCCGCGCCGCGATGGCCGACCCGGCGTTCGCACCAGCCGTGGATTTTGTCGCTTTTCTCGAACTCGCCGTCACTGCGAACCACTGGGTGAGCATCCCGCTGAAAGGCACGGCAAAGGACAAGGACGGCCAGCCACCCGCATACTGGGGTCGCGACTACGCCGCGCTGGAGCGAATGACACGTGCGTGGCTGGAAAAATATCCAAGGAGCCGCAAGCGCGAAGCAGGCTTGCTGCTGCATTGCCGTGCGCTGCGCCATGCGATGGAACCGTATGTTTTCTACAAAAACGAAACATGGCCTGTCGCCTCGCGATGGGAGGGTGAAATCAAGCCCGTGCGGGTCATGCGGATGAAATTCGATGCGAAGGTCTGGAAGGCCGAATTGGATCGCTATGACAGGGAATTTCCGAAGGGAGCCTATGCCGATGATGTGCTCGGATACCGCGCCGACCTCGCGGTTCGTCTGGCCGACTGGAAGCGCGCCTTGCAAATCACCCTCGCACAGTGCGCAGGTCGCGAGCACCTGCAACCGACCGCACAAAATCACCTGCGCGAAATTTTCTCGCACCTCATGAGCGACACGGATCGCGCGGATCTGCTCGCGGCGATCAAGGCCACTGGTGGAGCGCGCGCTGCTTTGACGGACGAATTAAAAAACGACGAGGGAAGTGAGCATTTTCTGGCATGGATCCGCGACTGGCTGATCGAGCAGGTGGAGTCACCATAGCACGGTGCAGTTCCGCGCTTGCATCGCAGGCCCGCCGCCGCTTCCGTCTCGCGCCCATGCCTACCACCGACGAGATTCGCGCCACGCTTGCCACCGTAAAATATCCCGGTTTCAGCCGGGACGTAGTCAGCTTTGGAATCGTGAAGGACGTGCGCGTGGACGATGGCGAAGTCTTTGTGCAAATGGCGATGGCGACGAGCGACCCGGCGGTGCCTGCGCAAATCAAAGCAAACGCCGAAGCCGCAATTGCAGCGATGCCCGGCGTGACGAGCGCGGTCGTCCGCATAGACATCACAGCGCCCGCACAACAACCGATTGGCGCGCAGACGATGCCGCAGACTTCCATACCCGGTGTGAAGCACGTCATTGCCGTCGCTAGTGGCAAGGGCGGCGTGGGAAAAAGCACCGTCGCCGCGAATCTCGCGTGTGCGTTGCAGGCGCAGGGCGCGTCGGTCGGCTTGTGCGATTGCGATCTTTATGGCCCGAGCATCGGCCTCATGTTTGGCGCAAATGAAAGACCCTTTGCCGACGAAGACAACCGCATCATCCCCGTCGAACGATACGGATTAAAACTGATGAGCATGGGTTTCCTGCTCGATGACGACGCGCCGGCGATTCTGCGCGGGCCGATGGTGACGAAATACACGCAGCAATTTTTGCGACAGGTAAATTGGGGAAACCTCGACTACCTCATCCTCGACCTCCCGCCCGGCACCGGCGACATCCAACTCACCATCGTGCAGACCGTCGCGCTCGCCGGTGCAGTCATCGTCACCACGCCGCAGGAAGTCGCGCTCATTGATGCGCGCAAGGCCGTCACAATGTTTCAAAAAGTGAACGTCCCCGTGCTCGGCATCGTGGAAAATATGAGTTACTTCCTCTGCCCGAGCGACGGCGTGCGCTACGACATCTTTGGCAGCGGCGGCGGCCAGCGTGAAGCCGATCGGGTGCAGGTTCCGCTCCTCGGTCAGGTGCCCATTGACATCGCCACCCGCGAATCCGGCGACCGCGGCAAACCCATCACCGCCGCCGACCTCACTCACCCCATCGCGCAATCATTCCTCGCAATCGCGAAAAAGCTCACGGACACGCTGGCGCGCTAGAATTTTCGCGCGGCCATTACGCAGTAGCCGCCCGCAGCGAAACTACCCAGTCCACCAATGCAAAACAGCACACGACTGGTGCGCCCTTTCTTCTTTTTGATGCTGATGGCCTTTTCGGTCATCCATAAACCCAAGACGGTAAAGAAAGCGGCGAGGATGATGGCGACGAAACGATTGTTCATAAATTTTTAAGCGGCGCTGGCACCGGGACGCTGGCGGATATTGCTTTGGGGGCCACCTTCACCACGTGGCTGGCGAATTTTAGTTTCTTTTTCTTCGGGGTAAGCGACGCGCGAGTGCAACATGCTGCTGAGCGTGTGGCGGAAGCTCTGGGCGATTTCGCCCAGTTCGCGGAAAGTGAGATCGCAGTCGTCGAGCTGGCCGTCGGCGACGCGCTTGCGGATGATGTCGGTGATAAGTTGCTCGATCTTATGTAAAGTGACGCGTTCGAGGCTGCGTGCGGCGCTTTCGATGGAGTCGGCGAGGGAAATGATGGCGGACTCGCGCGTCTGCGGCTTGGGCCCGCTGTATCGGAAGCTGCTTTCGCTCACGCCGGGCAGTTCCTCATCGTGCATGGAGGTGATTTTACCCCCGCCGTTTGCAGTCAACTGCTGATCAATGGCGCGCTTGTAAAAATAGTAGACGAGAGATGTGCCGTGATGCTGCTGGATGACATCAATGATGTCCTGATTGAGACGGTGATCGAGCGCGAGCGAGATTCCCTCTTTCACATGCGCGATGATAATGAGCGCGCTCATCGTGGGCGCGAGGCCGTCATGCGGGTTGCGGTCGTGCCGCATATTCTCGGTGAAATACTCGGGCTTCACGAGCTTGCCGATGTCGTGGAAATAAGCGCACACGCGAGCCATCGTGGGGTTCGCACCGACGGCTTCGCACGCTGCCTCGGCGAGATTGGCGACGGCGAGGCTGTGCTGGAAGGTGCCGGGGGCTTCGAGCGTCATGCGTTTGAGCAGCGGATGATTGAGGTCGGCGAGTTCGAGCCAGCGCACGCGCGTGGTGATGCGGAAGAGAATTTCCACAAACGGAAGTCCGCCGACGATGATCAGCGCCATCACAATCGGCCCGCCGACCGCGACGGCGCTTTGCATCCACAGTGCATGGTAATTCAATGCCGCCCCCTGCGCCCATATATGGAGGAGGTTGATTTCCCTGAACATCACCGCAAGCACCCATGTTGAAAGACCGACGAAGAGGCCGGCACGCGGAAGGTCGCCGCGCTTCCGCACTTCGCCCGTGAGGAAGATGGCGACGAAGCCGCAGACCAGACCCGTGGTGATGTTCGTGACGATGAAAACGAGATCTTCGCTCACGCTTGCAAAGACCGGAATGCTCAGCAGCGTAGTAAAGACCGTGACAAAAACTCCGACCGTCCGCCCCAGCAGCACGCTCACAAGGATCGGTGCGAACGCGAATGGAATGGCGAGTCGCCAAAGATCACGCCGCTCGATGGAACTAAGCTGCCCGGGCAGCAATTCGCCGCTGTGTCGCACCGCATTTTCGGCCATGAGCACGCAAAATTTCAGTGCGGCAAGATGCCCAATCAGGATGAGAAAGAGCAGCAGCAGCCGGGAATTGCGGGCCCAAACCTCACGACGGTTCAGGCAAAGGTGCGCCGTGGCCGTTCCGAAAATGAGCAGCGCCACCAATATCGTCTCCACCGGCAGCGAACGCGTGCCGAGCAGCAGTATCCAAATCAACGTCGCGGTGGCAGCTAGGACGACGACGATTTTTGTAACAATTCCTCGTTCGAGAGTCTCGACGAGTTCGCTCTCGGTCAGGCGACGCCTCGTTTTTTGGGGTGCTAGACCCTTCTTCACGAGACGCTGGCGTTCAAAAAAACCAAGCATGTAAGTGAAGTGCAGTCTCCGCGCAGCACCCCTTGCTGGCAATTGGAAAAAACAGGCCCTACACCGGCAGCACTACCACATCCTCCGGCGCGACACTGGCAAAGAGGTCACGGTCGTCACTCTCGAAGACAAATTTCGGGTTCAATTCGTAGATTTTCAGCCCAACTTCGCCGACAGCAAAACGATATTGTGCCATCTCACCGAGATACACCCGCTCGCGGATGCGCCCCGCCACCGCATTCACTGCGCTTGCGTCCGCCCCGAGTGACCACGCCTCCGGACGGATGCTTAAAGTCACCCGCTGCCCCGCCTGCGGCGTCCATCCGTGCGCGTTCGCAGTGAAAGTCCGCAGCACCGTCTCCACCCTCACCGCGCCATCCACTGTGGAGACGGTCCCCTCGATGAAATTCGTCTCGCCCATGAAATCAGCCACGAACCGCGAAGCCGGGCGGCGATACACCTCCGCCGGTGCCCCCGCCTGCCGGATGTGCCCCGCCTCCATCACCGCGATCCGGTCGCCCACGCTCAGCGCCTCCTTTTGATCATGCGTCACATAGATCGCCGTCAGCCCGGCCTCCTTGCAAATCCGCCGGATTTCCCCGCGCATCTCGATACGCAGCTTTGTGTCGAGATTCGACAGCGGTTCATCGAGCAACAGACAGCGCGGACGAATCACCATCGCCCGCGCCAGCGCCACCCGCTGCTGCTGCCCGCCGGAAAGCTGATTGATCTTCCGCCCCGCAAACGCCCCCATCTTCACCGAATCCAGCACCGCCGCCACGCGCTGCTCGATTTCCTTCGCCGCCACCTTCCGCTCCTCGAGGCCAAACGCCACATTCTGCGCCACCGTCATGTGCGGCCACAGCGCGTAGCTTTGAAACATCATCCCCGTGTTCCGCTCGTGCGGCGCGAGGCGCGTCACATCCTCCTCGCCAAACAAAATCCTCCCCTCCTCCGGTTCGTAAAATCCCGCGATGCTCCGCAACAGCGTCGTCTTCCCGCATCCGCTCGGCCCGAGCAGAAAAAAAATCTCCCCCGCTCCGATGGTCAGATTCAGCCCGTGCAAAGCCACGGCGTCGCCGAATCGCTTCGTCAGATTTTCAATGCGGATGGTAATCATGCGCCACCCCTTCTAAACATGCTGCCTCCCGCGTGGGAAGTAATCTGTCGGCATCTACAACGGCACCACCCGGAAACCGGTTGGATTTTCGTCACTCATGCAGCAGTTGGACGTTGACGCCAACTTCGGTTGGTTAGCAACTATTCGGGTTTGATCTTGATGTCGTCCATCCGCTTGCCGGCGGGCGAGAGGATGCGGGCTTTGGCGGTCCAGCCGCCGGTCCAGTTGATTTGTTTGATCAAAAGGTGGTTCCAGCCTTCGTTGAGCGTGATGTCGGTTTTCTCGCCTTCGCTGAGGTTGCGTTTGGCGTTGGCGCTGTGGATGAGTTTGCCGTTGAAGAAGGTTTTTTCGCCGTCGTTGGTGGTGGTGAAAAGATGGGCGGGCTGGGCTTTCGGGGAGTAAATCTGACAGCGGAAGTAGCCGACCATGTGTTCGCCAAAGCCGGGGTAGCTGCCGAAGTTGACGTTCCAGACGACATCCGGCGGCTGTGGCTTTTTGAATGGTATCCACGTGGCGGGTTCGTTTTTTTCGGGGGCGAATTCGACGTCGAAGAGGTCTTTGCCGATTTTGCCTTCGACTTTGTAGGGGCCGGAGAGGCTCCAGTCGCTGATCCAGCCGTCAATGTTGATCCAGTCATACTTGGCGCGTGAGGTGCCGCCGATTTTTTGGTTCCCGAAATAGAGGGCGCTGTTGAGCATGAAGGTCTTCTCGAACATCAGGGGCTGGGTGTAAACGGGCGAGTCCTGCGTGGGCTCGGAGTCGTCGAGGGTGTAGTGGATTTGGCCGCCCTGTGGGTTCGCAGCAGCGAGGGTGACTTTGAGTTTTCCGCCGAAGACCATGCGTCCGGTGAGGAAGTTTTGCGCACGGACGACTGCGCCGCCATCCACGCCGTCCATCTGCATTTTCACCGGAGTGGAAAGGCGGTCGGCTCGCTCGCGGCTCTTTTCCTTCATGGCTTTGTATTCGGGGGTGTTGTTGATGTTGTCAGGGCCCCATGTGCGCTCGGAACGGTGGGAGACGTTTTGCGCCCAGCCGTTGACGATGCAGACGGCGCTCATCTGCCACATCATGCTGCTGGCGCCGAGGACGCGGTCGGTGCGTTTAAGGACGGAGCCATTGCACAGATACATGTTCCAGTTGGGCTCTTCGTTCCAAGGCACGGTGATGGTGGTCCAGCCCTGCTTCTGGTATTCGTGCGCGACGGCGTTGGGATACCAGATGAGCGGGATGATGTCGTTTTTCAGCCGTCCGTCGTTGGGGAAGTTTTCGTAGGCGATGGTGAGTTTGCCGTATTTGCGGAGCATGTCGGCCATGCGCTTCATGTGGACGACGTAGATCTCGTAGCCGTTGCGGACGGACTGTGCGTCGTTGGGAATCGCGTGGCGGCGCTTGTAGATTTGCGCCCTCGGGCCTGCGCCGGTGCCGTTGTTGGCTTCGTCGCAGCCGATGCAGAAATAGGGTGCGCTTTTGAAGATGCTGCACATCTCGCCGACGATGGTGTCGAGGCCGAGGTAGAGGCGTTCGCTCGCCATGTCCATGCAACCGGGACCGTTGAATGGATGACCATAGGCCCGCGCCATCGCCTGATGGTGGCCGGGGGTTTCGAGTTCCGGCACGATACCAACTCCGCGCGCGGAGGCGAAGGCTTCGAGTTCCTCCATTTCCTCCCACGTCCACACTTTCGGCGGGACGCCCTCGCAGCATGAGCCGTTTTTGCTGCCGAGTTTGGGATATGCCTTCGAGGGCATGCTGTAGCCCTGATCGTCGCCAACATGCAGTTGGATGTAGCGAACTTTGTAGAGGCGGCAGTTCTCGACGAGGACTTTCAAAGTATCCACCGGGATCCATTGGCGTCCGCAGTCAATCATCGTGCCGCTGAAGTCAGCTTGCGGCCAGTCCCTCACCTTCATTTGCGGGATGGAATATTTTCCCTGCTGCTCGACGATGCTCAGCAAAATGCTCGCGGTTCCTTCGCAAACGGCGCGGGTGTCCCATCCCTCCACGACTGCCGTGTCGGTGACGGAAATCGTGTGCGCCATGTCGCGCGTCTTCACGAGTTGCATGTCCTTTGGCGCGAGAATGTCCTCGTCGGCCTGGATGGCGGGGTTGATTTTTAGGACGATGTCTCCCGCTTTCGGGCCGGCGTTCACCTTAGCGAGCTTGAGATTGGTGAGCGTCCAAATTTCCTCCTGCAACGCGGAGGCGTGTGCTTCGAGCTTGGGATCGAGCACGACGATCCGGGATTGAGCAGTGAGGGGCATCGAGCCCGCGCCCAACGTGATTTGCTTTGGCGCTGGGATGATCGTGTGCGCTGCTCCAGCGGCGGAAAGCGGGAGGCTGGTGCAAATCAATGCGGTGATTGCGGCCAGCGTCATCATCGAGTTTTTGGTGAAAGTTTTCATAGTCGTCTTCGTGTTCGGAGTTTCGTTGTGCGGCGATTACTTGGCTTTGGCGGTCTTGCCTCCATCGAGTCGTTTGTAGCCGACGCGAGAGACTGCGCCGACCTGCTTGCCGTTGCGGAAGAGCGCGGCGTGGACGACTGCGGTATCCTCCAGACTCACCGGCGCGGAATACACCGGCGATTTTTCCGTCGGCTCCAAGCCATCCGTGGTGAAGTGGATTTCACCGGCGGGAATGCCATCGGCGAGTGCGATCTTCACTTCGGTTTTTCCGTTAAAAGTATAGTTGCCCGTCACCGGCCACGCACGATAGCCGACAGGTGCGGCTGTGATGCGCACGGGGAAAAGGAGCGTTTGGAGTATCGCACGGGTGGCAGCGAGTTTCTTGGTGGACTCGGCGGGGTCGGTCTTCACCGTTGGTGACCATGCGCCGTCCATGTGATCGCCGATGCTGAGAATGTAACCCTCGGTGCTGGATCCGTTGAGTTTTCCACCGAGGAAATCGCTCACCACCGCGCTCGCGCTCATCTGCCACATTGTCGTGGCACCGCCGAGCACTCTGTCCTGCGCGGTGCGAACCGTGCCGTTGCACTCAAACATATTCCATTTCTGCAACTCCGGGCCGCGTTCCCACGGAACGGAAATGATTGCGAATCCCATCTTCTTATTCTCCTCGCTCATCGGATACGGAACCCACGACATGATGACCATCCCGTCCTTTTGTGATGCATCGAACACTGTGCCGTTTTCCCAAGCCAGCGTCATCTTGCCGTGTTTGCTGACCATATCAATCATCCGCGCCTGATGCTGCACGATGACATCCGAAATGCTCTTCATGCCCTTCGCCGCCATGTATGCCTTGCCTGCGGCTGATTCCTCCAACTCGTAAAAATACGGTTCCTCGCCGCCGATGTGGAAATATGGCGAGCTTTTGAAAACGTCGCACATCTCGCCCACGAGCGTGTCGAGGCTCTTATACATTCCGTCATTGATGACGTTCATGATTTTCGGCCCGGCAAAAACCTCTGGCATCGCGCGGCACATGGCGTCGGCGTGATTTGGGGTTGCGAGTTCCGGCACGAGCGTCACACCGCGAGCGTCTGCGTATGCGACGAGATCTTTCAATTCTTGCAGACCATAGACAACCGGGACGATGCCCTCGTGCATCGCAGTATTCTTTGTCCCGAGTTTCGGAAATGCGGCGGACGGAAATGTGAATCCTTCATCGTCCGTGAGGTGCAACTGGCAGTAGCGCACTTTCCACAAACGGCACGCCTCGACCACCGCCTTCAATGTATCCACCGGGATGCGCTGCCGCGCGACATCCACCATCGTCCCGGTGTAGTCCGCGTGCGGCCAGTCTTGGACCGTCATCTTGGGCAGCGAAACGTTTCCGCCTTTCGCCGAGATGGCTTGCAGCAGCGTCGCCGTTCCTTCGCAAACAGCGCGGTAATCCCATCCCTCGACGAGTGCGCTGTTGGCGACTGTGATCGTGTGTGCGAAATTTTTCGTCGGCGCGACAACCGGCTTTGCCCCCTGCTTTTGCGCCGCGAGGATGTCCTCACCTGCCTTGAGCGCCGGGTTGATTTTCAAAACGATGTCGCCGAGCTGCGGCGCTGCGGTGCTCACGTTCACCTTCAGTCCGGTGAGCGTCGCGATTTCATCGGCAAAGATGGCCGCCAATGGCTGGAGGCTCTTATCCGTGGCGACGATGTTGGTTTTCGCCGTTATCGCCATCTCGCCGCCGGAGACTTTCAGCACCTTGGGAGTCGGCACAATCAGCGGAGCATCCTGCGCATTCAGGCAGGGGACTAGAAAGCCAGCCAGCGCAACAAGCGCAGCGGTGAATGAACGTGGGACTGTTGTTTTAATCGCGTGAGTCATCGTAGTGAGGTCTTCGGGGTGATAGTTACTTTGTTTTAAATTGGTTCTTAGGCGGAAAGCGCGGGCGTAATGGTGCGGCGCGCGTGAAAAGGCAATCTCATTACTGCCCCTATCGCTATTCGAGGCGATACAAGTGTGTTGCTCCGTCACCCTGCGGCAAAAAGTTGGTCGCGTTTTCTGCAATCACTCTGCCTGTGAAAAGATTCGTCACTTTGTGCGGCTTGGGCAGCGTGATCGGCTGTATGCAGTCCACGATGTGCAGCGCGAGCAGCGAGCGGTTGATGAAAAGAATGTCGTTGTTTGTTGAATAGACGGAGCAGCCGGCGTCGCGGCACATCGTGCGGAAGAGGTCCGCGTGATTCGGCGGTATGGCGAAATAATATGCCGTGTAGTTTTTGTGACGCTTCACCGCTGCGCCGGGCGTGCCGTCTGGCCAGTAGGCGAGCACTACGGCGTCGGGATCATCCGGGACAAGGCGCGGGCCGATGACTGCGCCGGTGCCGAGCGTGATCTTGGTCTTCACCTCGCGCAGCACGGCGTCGTCATAGTTTTTAGGCGTCAGTTCTCCGCTGACTCGATGCTCATCGAGTTTGAATTTCATGCCCACGAGTTGTGATGCGGCTTCGACATCAAGGCCTTTGTCCGTGGCCAGTCCGGGATAGCCGACAAAAATTAGTGCGCGTCCATCGCGCTTGAGCGCCTCGACTGCATCGCGCTGTTTTTTGGAGAGCCAGTTGGAGTTGTAGAAAAACAGCGTCTTGTATCGCTCCATCGCCTTGGCGTCCAAGTCGTCGGTCATCAGCCAGTCCATCGGCACACCACTGCGATACAATTCCCGAGTCGCGCGGTCACATTGCAGATCGAGCAACGGCGGATAATTGTTCACGTCGTGCATCCGGGCGAGCGGGTGATAGGCTGGGCCGACACCACTCACGATGCACGCGACCTCGGCCACGCTCGTCATGTCCCACGCAACTGCGTCGCGCGCGATTTTTGCCTGCTTTGCAAACTCCGCAACAAGCTCCGGCGCATCGAACCAGCCACCCGTCATGTCGAAATTCCACCAGCCTGTGCCGTGGATGATATGGTGACTGAACTCGCGTCGCAGCACGTCCACCGACTCCGCCAGATCTTTCAGCGGGCGCAGTTCCAGCAGGCCGTTGGCTGTCCAGCGGATGCTGGAGTGATCCTTGAGCAGATGTGTGCGGATGTCGGACTCGTTGAAAAAATACTTCCCTGCGCGCTGCACACTCTCGATTGGCAGCATGAATGATCCCGGCCCGCCCGGCCCGCGATTGTCGTAGCTCGTGATGCCCGTGACAAAATCAATGTGCGAACTTTCCAAAAGCCTGCGCAGCCCGAGATGCCCGTTGGCCGCAGCCGCGTTCACGAGTCCCGTCTGCCACATGAGATAACTGCTGAATGCACCCGTGATTTTTTTCCCGCCCGTAGCTTCCTTGATGGCGGAGCACCATGAGAGTATGCAGTCCGCCACGATGTCCGAAAGACAAAGATCGAAATCTATCGCCAGTTGATCCTTCGCCGGATCGCGCAGGATGCCGGGCGACCCACGACGCCGCGCAGGCTCCAGCGGAAACTCCACCTTTTCGATCCACGATTGTGCGCCATATTTTTTCGTCAGCCATTCTTTGAAATAGCGCTTCGCCGGCGGACTGTAGTCGGGAACCATCCCCAACTGCGCGCCCCAATACACCCACTCCTCGCTGCCGCCGGAATTGAGCATGTAGCCCAGCACCCGATCCGCATACGGACTGTTCTCCACCACTTGCACAAATGCGCGGAGCATTTTGCCGACATCTTCGTTCCATTTCTTCGACGCCATCGATGCCTGACGCGGATTACGATAATCGGGGAAAAACGCTGGGGGCTTTTCTGGATTATTCGCGTAGCGGGTGACTTCGTCCGGATTTTGATCCGCCCACCACGGAGGCGTGAGCATCGTGTTCAAGCGAGGAATCATCCACACGTCCTTCGTGTGCTCGCCGAGCCGCTTCGCGTTCATCTCAAACGCAGAGAAATCGTATTTGTCCGGCCCGAGCCATGCCGGCCCCGCGCTGATGAAAAAGATCGGCACCCCAGCATCGGCAATGTCCTTCCATACTTTCAAGTTGCCATGCCCATAATAGGACATCCCCGGAATCGGCTGCCCGTCCACGAAGATCGCCGTGCGGCCCATGTGTGGTTTGATTTCCACACGATGTCCTGCTTTCAGCGCGGGCGACTCTGCACGCAGCGAAAACAGCCCCAAGGAAAGCGGGACGGAGGAAGCAAGCAGGCCCTTCAAAAGTGCGCGGCGGGAAATTTCAGCGGGTTCGATCATCGCCTGACAACCTGCGCTTCTCTCGAATGTTTGACCCATTCTCAATACGAAGCCGATTTCAACGTGCGCGTCGTGCGACAGATGACAGTAGCGGCTGTTTCATGTAATAACTTCGCGAGCAAACATTCTAAGCTTCCCCTCCTGCGGAGATTTGTGCAGTTCGTTCCGCTCCTCTGGCATTTTGTTTGTGCATTTCGTTTCCAACGGACTGGATAAACAGGATCGGGAAGAACAAATCCATCATCGCAAAACAATAACTGCGCTGACGGAAAAACATCCAAACACCAACCCAAGTATAAAATGAAAACTGCATTCGCAAAAATCGGCAGCGCCATTCTGGCCAGCCTCACCATCATCGGAATCTCGGCGCAGGCCGCTGACAAAATCGAAGTGAAACTCGATTCCAGCACCGAAGTCGTCGTCGCCAAGGACATCAACGGCATCCCAGCCAAATCCAAACTCACCTCCACCGCCACCTACGAGGAATACGCACTCGCACCTGTCGTGGACGGCATCAAGAAACGCAAGGACCTCGGCTGGCAGGAATGCTCCTGGGCATCCGCCGAAGACGACACCGTTCACGCGATCCAAATCGAACTTTCAAAGCCACAGCGCGGCGGCCGCTTCCAGATCACCTGGGCGTATGACATCCACAACGAAGACAGCGGAAAATTCTGGGTCTCCCGCGACTACGTCATCCAAGTCAAAGACAAGGCCGGCGATCCTTGGAACACCGTCATCGTCGTGAAAGGCAACCAGTCCATCGTCGCCTGCCACGCGTTGCCAGACACCGCGATTGGTTTTATCCGCATTTACCAGCCCGTCGGCGGCGGACATCCCGATCGTCCGAACATCATGTGGGTCGGCCAGGTCGAGCTTCTCGACTAGTCGCCACTCGTCCGTTCTTCTGCTTTCGTATCGCGCATGAATCGTCACACCGTCCGCAACCTCCTTTTTGCAACCGGCCTGTTGAGCCTCGCAGTCCTGCCTGCAAGTGCGCAACTCGCCCCGGCCATGACGGTGGACAATTTCAAAAACGGCGAAAGCATCCAGTATTCCGCGCCTTTAATCGCAGGCACGTTGCCTGACGCCGCCGCTGACTCGGTGACGCTCATCAACGCTTCATCCAAGCGCCCAACGCTCCAGATGAAGGGCCTCGCGTATAAAGGAAAATTCAAAGTGCTGGCAGACCTCGTCCCCGGCGTGAACGATCTCACGATCACCTCCGGGACAAAAACGACGAAGCTCAAATTGAACTTCGTCCCGCAGACGAGCTGCCGCGCCGTGCGTGCGATTTACTACACGAACAACACGGGCGACGCCGGATTCCTCAGTCCCATTCCCAACGACAAGCAGGATGTCGTTGGGAAGCTGGGCACCGCCATGCTTCTCCTCCAGAGCTTCACCGCCGACCGCATGAACGCGCAGGGCTACGGTCGCAAGACCTTCAATGTCGAGTTGGAACCGGATGGCCGTCCAAAAGTATTCATCGTCAAAGGCGATCAAGCCCCGGATACCGGCTTCAATGGCGGACTCGTGGATCGCGCCATCGGCCAACAAGCCGCACGCCCGCACACTCAATACCTCATCGTCCTCGGTCGCGGCTGCGGCTACACCGCCGTCGGCGGAAACGGCAAAGCCTT
The DNA here is from genome assembly GCA_903929475.1 of uncultured Spartobacteria bacterium. GTDB lineage: Bacteria > Verrucomicrobiota > Verrucomicrobiia > Chthoniobacterales > Chthoniobacteraceae > SXWH01. The sequence continues at coordinate 5,087 of CAIYUV010000247.1, read as the reverse complement.
CATGGGCGGCTCCACCATTTACACATGGCCCGACACACTCCAGCAGGCACAAGCCTCATTCATGGACGCCACGCCGATTGACACTGGAAAATTCCACGTGGACGCCGTGGGCCGCGACGTCTTCTGGGCAAACACATCAACAACGATGGGTGCATGCCTTCATGAAATCGGCCACAGCTTCGGCCTCCCGCACAGCATGGACGGCTTGTGCATCATGACCCGTGGCATTGACCACTTTAACCGCTTCTTCACCGTCGTAGAGCCTCCCTCCAAGGCCAACTCCAAGATCACCGAATTCAAAGACAGCGACATCGCACGTTTCTGCAAAGTCACCGCGAACAACCTCGCCGTCTCCCGCTACATGGCGCTGAACGAACGCGAATACATCAGCGGCAAAACACCCACGATCAAATTTGATCCCGTCAAAAAAGAAATCACCGTCAGCAGTGAAGTCGGCCTCGGCTTCGTCGCACTTGACCCGCCCTACGGCAATCCCGGCGCAGACTTCTGCATGCCGATTGACCCGAGCAAACCCGCGCCCAAGCAAGTCATCATCACCGAAAAAGACTGGGCGCGATTCGGCGGGAAGCCCTTTCAAGTCCGCGTCTCCGACATAGACAGCAACGGCAACGTGGATCGCGACCCGCTGAAACCCAAGTAGCCTCGCATGGCGTTGGGATGTGATCCGTGAACGGTGATCGGTAATCGGAAAACGCCCGCACCGCCCGGACACCAATCACTATTCACCAATCACCAGTCACGAAATCCCCCGCTGCCTCCAAATCCAAATGAAAAATCTCTCTACATTCCTCCTCGCAATTTGCGTCTCTGCTTTCACCGCGCTGGCAGATGAGCCGCCGTTGAAACTCTTGCCGACCCCGAAATCGGTGCAGTTGGCCGGCGGGGAGATGCCGCTTTCTAAAACCAGCCGGATCGTGGCGACGGATGCGTCGCTCAAGCCGCTCGCGGAAATTTTATCCGAGGAAATCCTGCTCGCCACCAAGCTCAAACTCACACCGGCAGATGGCGAGGCGAAGCCCGGCGACATCGTGCTAAAGCTCAATCCGCAACTGCGCGCAGATGCGGACATCCTCACGGTGCAGAGTCGCGACGTGAAGAAGGTGCGTGATTACGCGCACGCAATTCATGTGGGAGATATGGCGGTGGTGGAGGGTTGGGACTACCGCGCTTGTTGCGAAGGAACGGCGACGCTCTTGCAGGCACTGAAACTCAAAGGCGATGCCGTCTCGCTGCCGAAGATGGAGATCAAGGACTGGCCGCACGCGGACTACACCGGCTACATGCTGGACATCGCACGTCAGGGAATGCCGCTCATGGGCCTGCGCGACTCCATCGAGGCGATGCGCTATTACAAAGTCCGCTATCTGCATCTGCATTTTCACGACGGAAGCGGGTTTTATTTTCCGCTGAAGAAATATCCACAGGCAGGCTCGCACAATGGGGCGATCAACAATGGCGATGCGTTCAAGTCATGGGACTTGGAGGAGTTGAAAAGGACCGTGGCCTACGCCGATGCACGCGGCGTGACGCTCGTGCCGGAGTTGGAGACGCCGGGACATTGCGAGGCGCTGATGGAGGATTTGAAAGTGGGAGACAAGTGGCTGCTCGGCGATCCCGGGATGCACATGATGGACATCGTCAATGATGACATTTACCCGGTGCTGGATGATGTGGTGAAGGAGATGTGCGAGGTGTTCAAAAGCTCCCCGTATTTTCACATCGGCGGCGACGAAGTGCAGTGGGAGTGGTTCATTGATCGCCCTCACGTGAAGGAGTTCATGAAGAAAGAAGGGATGCCCGAGAAAGACAAGGGCGGGAAGGACGAGCTACTGAAACGGCACGCGCTGAAGATGGATGCGATCGTGAAGAAGTATGGAAAGAAGACGATTTTCTGGGGCGGCTACCAAGGGCCGCCGACGGATCCTGCGCTGAAGGATTTGATTATGTATTCTTGGTATGTCGGCGCGCAAAAGGCGATTGATGCGGGCTTCACCATCATCACGGTGCCGTGGGAAATCCGTGGACCGCATGAAAAGTGGAACATCTACAGCGCGAACGCCGATATGCTGAATCGCAGTGCGAGCGTTCTCGGTGGCGCGCGCGTGGCGTGGGAGCAGAGCGCGGAGACCTACATCAACGCCAGCATCTACGAAGCAATCCGGCAGGAAGGCACATGGGCTCCGGACACCGTGACTGCGAGCATGGACGAGATCAAAGCACGCGAGAAGATTCTCGCCGAGCGTCTCGCGAAAATCATCCGCCCGGTGAAAGTCGAAGTGCAGGCTGGCAAGGCGGAGAAATCCGAATACGGACGCGATCCCGCTGCTGGCAGGGCGACGATATCCATGTCGGCCACATTGCCCCCGAACTGCAAAATCCACTACACAGTTGATGGCTCGGAGCCGACCGCCAAATCCCCGCTCTACGACAAACCGGTGCTGTCGCTCGGCAGACTGCGAGTTCGCGCGGCGATGTTCGATGCGGATGGTCGTGCTGTCGGCGGCTACACTTTCGCAGAGAAATACAATTGGAAGGACTACGAGGAAAATCTGACCACCGGCAAACCCGTGAAATCATCCGGCATCGCAGGCACTGGCAAGGACGCCGAAGTGCCGGAGAACGCAGCGGACGGCTGGGTCGGCAATGGCAAGATGTGGGGCGCGTGGGATCCGCCGCAGTGGTGGCAGGTGGACTTGCAAGCCGAGCACGTTTTGGATCGCGTGCATCTTTTCTTCTACGTTCAGGGCGAACGCGCCTTTCAATACACCGTCGAGCTTTCGACCGATGAGAAGCAGTGGAAGAAGGTGGTGGATCAAAGCGAGAACGATCAACCGGCGACCGGGCAGGGAAAACTCCACACATTTGAGGCCACGAAAGCCCGCTATGTCCGCGTGAACATGCTGAAGAACAGCATCCAAAACGCGGTGCAGTTGGAGGAAGTGCGCGTGTATGAGGAGGGCAGGCCGGATTCCTTTGGCAACCTCGCCAACAGCCAGACTTTCAAGGCGGACAAGCGCTATCTGGTTTTCCCCCGCCCGAATGGTTTGAAAGGAAAGAACAAAGTCTTTGTGAAACTCGATGGGGAGCTTTTCTTCGCCGAGTATGACGCGATGCTCGCGAAATCAGACCCGGATTTCTGGACGTATATTGACCTCAAACTGCATCAGGGCAAAAAAGTCACGGTCAGCGCGACGGGGCCGGACGCGGAGGGAATTGCGCTCGTGAAAATGAGCGACACAATTCCCGGCAAGCATCCGCTCTACCATGAGCCCGGACGTCCGCAAGTTCACTTCACTCCCCTGCGTGGATGGCTGAATGATTCCTCGGGGATGTTCTATCTCAACGGCAAGTGGCACTATTACTACATGAACACGCGGTTCGGAAACCAGATGGCCGGCGTGAACAATAACTGGTCGCACGCGGTGAGCACCGACCTGCTGCACTGGACCGAGGAACCGATGCTGCACACGATCATTCGCGGCAAGCAGTGCTATTGGACAGGCTCTGCTGCGGTGGATGTGGAAAACGCCACCGGTCTCGGAAAGCCGGGCAAGCCTGCGGTGGTCTTCGCATGCAATCAGGCGTCCGATGTGCCGAATCCTTTCACGCAATGTTTCTTCGTCAGCACCGACGAGGGCATGACGGCGAAAATGGATCCCGACATGATGTATAAGGCGCTGCCGAAGGAGGACGATCGCCGTGGCGACGGCAGCCGTGACGACATGATCCGCTGGTATGCGCCGGAGAAGAAATGGATTCTGCTCATTTACAACAAAGCGCAGACACCCGATGCGAAACGCAGTTTCTTTTTCTTTGAATCGAAAGACCTCAAAACGTGGACGGAGACGAGTGTGCTGGAGGATATGTATGAGTGCCCGAACTTCGTGCAGATGAATCTCGACGGCGATGTCAGCAAACCGATGTGGGTCGTGTGGGGCGCGTCCACCGAATACCGCGTAGGTAATTTCGACGGGAAGAAATTCACGCCAATCCACGACGGCGTGTTCCTTGCCCACCATGGCGACTACTACGCGTCGCAGGTTTTCGACAACGCACCGGACGGCCGCAAAATCCAGATGGGATGGGGCTGGGTGTGCAACTACAAGACCGAGTTCACGCAGATGGCGACCTTCCCGATGGATCTAAGTTTGAAGAGCACGCCGGAAGGCCCGCGACTCTACGCGGAGTTCATTCCCGAGCTCGCCAAACTGCGCGACGGTGGCAGCAGCAAGAAGGATGTCGTCATCAAAGCGGATGCCCCCATGAGTCTCGGCGACGTGACACAGCCGATGGAAATAGATGTGGAATTTGAACCCGGCACCGCCAAACGCGTGTCCATCACCGGCGCGGAGCTGAGCGTGAAATGGGACGCGGAAACTCAGGTCGTGGAGGTGCAGGGAGTGAAGGAATACAAAGTGACCGTGCCTCGCGACAAAGGCAGGCCCGCGCCAAAAGTGATCGCCGCTCCGCAAAACGGTCGTGTGCGACTCCACGTGCTGCTCGATATCCCCTCGGTCGAAGTCACCACCAACGGCGGCGAGCATTACATCATCAAAGGACGCGATTTCAAAAAGCTCGGCGAGAAATCCCCGCTGCAAATTGCAACCGAGGGCGGCGACGCCACCTTCCGCCGCCTCGATGTCTATCCGCTCAAATCCATCCAGCCTCCCGCGCCGAAATAGTTAAAAGCAGAACAGCTTTGAATACCATGGCTCAAAAGATGGCGATCTTTCAGCAAGTTGTTATTCCTCGAACCGCCATTTACCTCTGAGGACGTCTAGGATATGGAAGGGCCCAAAAGGCCATGAATAATAGCGAACTTCCAGACGTGGAACAGAGACGATCCATTGATTGTCTTCTATTTGCAACCAAGTTCGACTACTTCGGAAAAACGACGAGTGGATACCCTGCGCCTTTAGGTCCGCACCGATCTCAGTTGTTCGCCGAGCGCGCTTCTCGTTAAGGAAACGCTGAATAAAGCGGCGATCGTCTGAAAGTTTTCTGGGCGGCTGTTTTTTGTCTAACGAGTGGGAGTGGTATGTGGATTTTTGGACGCGAGAGGTGCG